>JAJXWC010000085.1 GCA_021781855.1 Bacillota bacterium
GCTCAAAGCTTTCTTGATAGCTCTCATTATGAATTTCAGCTGTCCGCAGAAGTTTGTGATGTTCTAAGGTCAGAAGTTCTGTATTAAAATTTGCATACCGTCCATAAGGAACATTAAATTCTCCATTGCTATTATATCTAATCATTCCTGAATAAGCTGTTTTATTAATAAAATAATATAACGTCGCATATTCATACTTACTGGGAATTTTCCCGTTAAACATATTCCGAATTTCATAATATAATGCATCATTAGGGTCTTCAACGCGTTCGTCGGGTCTAAGCATTTTATTTTCCAAGAAAACTTGTCTATTTTTTTCATATGTATGTTGCAACAGTTTTAACTCATCTTTTATCATCATAAACTTGTCTGATGCCACACCTCTATAAAACTGAATTAAAGATTTATTGATATCTCCAATATATGCTTTTTCGGGTTCAAGGGAAAAATAAGTTGCCCCTCCACCAAAAAAAGGTTCAAAATATCTATCAAATTTGTGAATCAAACTTGTATATTGTGGAACTTCTTTAGACTTACCCCCACGATATTTAATAGCTGGTTTCATTTCTTCTTTTCCTCCAAAAAATTCTCAATCAACAACGTCATATTCTCCCGCTCATCAGGCTTAGATAGCGCCACCATGAGGACGATTGCAGCGAGAGTATTATTATTGATATTTCGCAATGCCTGATTTTTATAAAGGAAATAGACAAACAAAGCTGCAGCAGAGCGCTTATTGCCGTCATAAAATGGATGGTCTTTCACAATAAAATACAGCAAGTTTGCAGCTTTCGCCTCCACAGAGGGATAATATTCTGTGTCACCAAATCCAGCATAAATCTGTTGCAAAATCCCAGCAAATTGTCCAGTGCGCTCTTTAGCGAACATTTCAGACTTTTTGAAATCTGGTAAAGATTCCAAAAATGCGCGTGCTTCATCATATGTCAATGTCCAAATGTCCGTCGTCCCATCAATCACAGGCAACGCTTTACGGTCGTAACTATCCAGAAGAAAGAGGGCTTCCGTATATTTTCCTATCAAGTTCGCCGTCCCCGATAGTTCAGGAATCTCGGAGCGTTCAAGAATTTTGAGTGCAAGATTGAGGTCAGCCAACTTCTTTTCATTGACAGACTATCCTTGTGTCAGATGAGCTTTTAGCACGGTATTCGCCCAACGGCGAAATGCAATCGCATTTTTGGAATTAGTTCGATAACCAACAGAAAGGATGACATCTAAAGAATAATAACTCGTAGGGCGCGTGGTTGAGCTAATATGCGCTTTCCGCATATTAGTCTCTTTATCTACTTCGCCATCCTTAAAAATATTGTTGATGTGACGTGAAACTCGAGACTGGTCAATGCCATAAATTTGTTCAATATCTTTTGAACTCGCCCAAATATTCTCCGCATCATAATCTACACCAAGTTGAACTTCATGTCCACCCGCATCAAACTTTATAATTTCTTCACTCATTTTGCTCCCTCCTTTCACCACTTCAAAAATTCTTCTTCACTTTCAACCCCAGCCACCCCGAAATCTTTTCAATCTCGTAACTGATAGAATTCACGCTTAATCCAACGTAGAGATGGATATTTTCCTCCAACTGAATGGTGCTTTTGTTTCCACGTTTTGTAACATTCGGCTTTGTCCCAAAAGGAAATTTGTAGGTTGCATGGTCGTCAACGATGTAGTCTTTCAGTTTTGTCCGATAGTGCTCTGTTGCCCACAGTTGCTTGATGAAGTCTGTGTAAACTCTCCTTGCCGCTTTGTTCTGGATGGTTTGATGGTCAAATGTGATGAAGTAGGTGCTGTCTGCGTTCGGGTCTTCTTGCTCTAGGGCGATTTCTGAGCTTTCCAGCAGGTCAATATTGGCAACTTCTTCCAATACTTCAAAGAAGGTGTCCCAGAGTTCCTCGGCTTGATAGGCTGAGAGACGGTCCACTTTTCCAGAATTTCCGATGGTTTTGTTTTCTGTTGGCACGCCGTTATCTTCAAAATAGGCAATGAATTTTGCTTCTAAAATGTCAGCTTGGGTGCGTGTTAGATTGCCGTCAATTCGACCAAAGAAAATGATTTTAGAAAACCATGCTTTTTCAGGATTTTGATTGTGCTGGCTTAGGCGCTGATTGATGGTTTGTCCTGCGGCTTGCCCGATATATTTTTTATTTTCACCGAGTAAGAGATAAATTCCAGGATTGTTGGCATAAGAAAGGCTTTTCAGATAGGACAAATCGGTTTTATCCGCTGTTACAACAACAGCAGGTTCTTTTTCGTAAACGGAAATGTTGTCCTTGTCGCGATTTCGTGTAATAAAAATGTTTCTCATTTTTTGTTTATTCTCCTTGAATTTTACATTTTTCTTTACAAACAAAAATACCGCACAGAAACGCCTAAAAATAGGACGCTCACGCGCGGTACCACCTAAATTCCCATCAAAATGTAATGACGGACACTCATTTTATTTGTCAGATTTGACTATTCTGTCAGGTCTGATTTTCATGAAATGATGCAACCTTCACAAAGTTCGGCTAGCGTTTTGCACCTTCCAACGCCTCTCTCTAAGTCTTGCTTTGCTACTCCTCATCAAATTGATTTTCTTCGCAATATAATCCAAGCTTTGCTCTACCAGATACCCATGCTCACAGGCTAATATCGTCATCAGTTTGACCACCAAGCCTGAAATGATTTTTGGGTGAACTAGTACAAATAAATCTTTGCTTTATTCTAGCAAAATTTGTCTGGAATTGCAAGGTATCTCAGCCTTTAAATCCCTCAAAATCACCTTTATCATGCATAAGTTCAACGCCGTGACGAATAAAGTTATGTTTCATGACAAATTGCAAAAGAGATTTAAATTTCTCATCGTCCATGTCATAAGGAACTTGCAAACTTCCTTTACCCGATTTTACGCCGTAACGAATAAAAGGAGCAAAATCTTCTTCCTCAAGTCCCTGTGTTCCATAGATGCCAAGCCAATCTTTGTTTGCCATAAGCAAAAAAAGTTGCTGAGTAGCTTTTGTTGCGAGCTTTGGATAAAATCCTGGCATAGCGTAACTCACACGCTCCTGGACATCTGGATAAAGTTCATGCACTAATGCGCGCGTGAACTGCATTCGCGCAAGCTTTTCTGGTGCAAGATTTTTATCTGTGAAATATTCGTCAAACGGTTTTGCTTTTTCCATTAGTTTTCTCTTTCTACGGCTCAGCTAACATCTGATGACAGGGTGACTTGTCTTTCAGATGCTCGCACGGCCTTCTACGGCTCAACAAGTACCTGACGGCAAAAAGCTTGCCTTTCAGGCACTCGCACGGCCTTCTACGGCTCAACAAGCGCCTGATGGCAAAAAACTTGCCTTTCAGGCACTCGCACGGCCTTCTATAGCCAATTCTCCTGCCAAATTTTCGTCAACCCAAATCGAAACCGACCCATCATTGACTGGAAATTCAGCGCGTCCGTCGCTATCTAAAATAATTTTTTCCGAGACGTGCGCGAGTAGGTCAATATAAGTTTTACCTGCGTGCTCTGCGCCAATCGTCATGCGTTTCGTACCGCCGGCTGCATTGGTCAAAACAACGGCAAATCCAATGGCGCGATGGGCAAAATTACCCAAACCTGTCCACCCGACAATATCAGGATGGTCAAAATAATCTGATTCGCGCTCGATGGTCAGTTTTGCTCGTAAATGCAGCATTTTCTCCAAGCCCGAACCGACAGCCGCAACTTGATTAACCGGAATCCCGTACAAATCTCCCCAAAAGACAACTGGAGTTCCTGATTTTCTGAGTAAAATCAGACTATAAGCTTGCTCTTTGAACCACCCCTCAATCCAAGACTGAAGCGCTTGTCCCTCTTGTGTATCATGATTATCGACAAAAGTGACGGCATAGTCAGAGCGCACGGCGGTCAATGTATTTGCAAAAATCTGTCGCATATCAAATGCTCCATTGCTTGCTGAAGCATGATAAAGGTTAAAATGTAGCGGCACATCAAAAAGTTGAATGACATTTCCTGAATTATCAAGATAACTGGTCAATTTTTCGAGATTATCCGACCAATATTCGCCAACGACAAAAGGCATTTCTTCGCGATTCATCTGAGCTTTACGAGCAAGTAGCCAGCTTTTGAAATAGTCAAAATCAATGTGCTTGACCGCATCAAGCCGAAAACCGTCAATTTGTGTTTCATTGACAAACCATTGCCCCCATTTCTCGAGTTGCTCTACGGTTTCGGGGACAGCCATATCAAGATTTGCCCCCATAAGATAATCGTAATTGCCATTTTCTGTATCCACTTCTGGTGCCCAACTTTGACCTGCGAATTCAAAGATTGCATGTGAATGGCTGCGCTCGTCATAATCAACACCTGAAAAATTTTTTGCTGTCCAGATGTAGTCATTGTATTTTCCTGCGCGCCCTGGAAATGTGAATTTTGTCCAAACTTCAACTTGTTCTTCATCTGAAGAAGGATTGAGCCTATCAGAAAATGAAAAAGCTTTTGCTTCAACAATTTCTGTGCTATCTGCCCCGATAAAATGGTCAAAAACAATATCTGCATAAGCCTCAATCTCATATTCATGAAGCGTTTTGATGAGTGTCAAATAGTCCGTTTTTGTCCCATATTTCGTCGGCACTGTTCCTTTCTGGTCAAATTCGCCGAGGTCGTAAAGGTCATAAGTGCCATAACCTACATCTTGCACACCAGATGCAGCTTTAGATGCTGGGGGCAACCAGACTCCCGTAATTCCCATTTTTTTGAGTGCGGGCACAAGTCTTGTTAAATGTTGCCAATGTTTGCTGTCGTTTGGCAAATACCATTCAAACGCCTGAAGAATTGTTTTCATGAGCTCACCTCTGTTTGATAATGTTAAGAAAATTCTCTAATCCATCTGCTGACTGAATTTGCCGATTGCATTGGTCACTGTCAAGACAAATGTAAGTGCCGTTTTTGGTGTAAGTTCCATCTGAACCTGATTTAGTTGTTGCGAGAAATTGCGTGACAGTACTGGTCTTTTTACAAATAGCACAAATATTTTTAAACTGCCCAGAAATCGTACCATAATAGCCATCACCACTTGCGGTTAAAATATATTTTCGGTTGCTCGAAATTTCATTCCACGCAAAATAGCTGACTTCGCGCATATCCCAAAGACTAATCGCAGGAAGTTTCAGTTTTTTTACTTTTTTAAATGTTTTTCGAATCTGACTTTCAGTCATGAGCGAAAATGGCTCAACTAGCGGCTTTAAGGCTAACAAAGCAAGCTCTGTACGGTCCGCAGTCAAACTGCTGTCTTTAATTTTTCCAAGAAAGTCTTGTGCTTCTGGTACATTTGACAGTATAGTCAAAATCTCGTTTGCAGCAGTTGCGTAAACAGCCTCTTGTGTAGTTTTGTCATTAACCGAATGATAAACGTTGACAAGATTAAAAGCAAGTGCTTTGATGCGATTGTATTCGTAGGGTTTCATTTTTCTCCATTAACTATCCGCTAAGGAGATTTTTTACCTCAGCGGAAAAACGTTGTGAGAGCGCTTACTCGCACTTGTTTACTAAGCATCTTTGCGGTTTTCATGTTCCATTCCTTTTCAATAATTTATTTTGTTCAAGTCAGGCATCTCATGAAAAGATTTACCATTTTTATAATTTTCAAATTTGCTTTGTAAAAATTGATAAGCATCAAGTCGACTTTCGTAGCGTAGTACAGCCTCTTGCTCATGTTCTTCTTCGGCAATTTTCTTTGCCATGCTCATGACTTTCACTTGTTGGTTGACCCAGTCTTCGAAATCATGTAAAAATTGTTGTTCGTAGTTCATTTTGTCACCTTTTCGGTTTGACAAGCTCGTAACTTGTCGAAATCATTGATTTGACCGTGTCATCAGAAACATCTCCACCGACACGGATATCATTCCAATGCGTTTTATTCATATGCCAAGCGGGCGTAATATCATGAAAAGCTTCGCGGAGTTCTTCAATTTCGAGCGGATTTTGCTTGACAGCAATGATAAGATTTCCTTCACGCTCAGAAAGATAAGCAAAGCCCTTTTTATTTTTCAAGTGCCGCACCACAACCGTTGGAAGTCCTTTTTCCATTTTTGCAAAAGGTGTATCTGCAAATGTTGGACCAAGTCCAGTGCAAAAATCAATCCACGCTGCTTTGTTCATACTCAAAGCTCCTTCTGATAAGCAATACGCTCACCGTCAATCTGCACGATTCCGCGTTGTTCAAATCCTTCGCGCTCAAAAACGTGCTGCATAATCCGATTCATTTCATGCGTATCAACCCGAAAGTCTCTGTAACCTTGTGCATTCATCAGTGTAAAAATATTTGAAAAAAGGTATTTAGTAAGTTCTTGTCCACGAAATTGGTCAGAAAAACAAATTCGATGAACGGTCACATAATCAAGGTTGTCGTTGGTCCAACTTCCATTCGTAATTTTTGTGTAATTCGGCTCCTCACCTGTGATAACCGCACTGTAAGCCGCAACCTCGCCATCCACATCAAGCACATAAGCTTGATTTTTCGCCAAGTCATCGACCACATCCTCTCTGGCAGGGTAAATTCCTTGCCATTGGTCAGAACCTGATTTGCCGAGAAAAACTTTTGCTTCAGCGATAATTTTCATAATTTTTGACAAGTCTGTCAAATTTGCTTTTCTTAAATAAATCATACTTTATTATACCAAGTTGTAAGCCCGATTGCTTAACACAAATCACCAAGTTGTTACAAAATTTCGCAACACAAAATACCCGATACAGAATTAATAAAGCAAAGCCTAAATTCGAAAGCTTGCCATTTCGACTAGACGCTTTAGTGGTGTAGCTTCGCTTTCGTCATTCTTAATACGAAGTGCGTAGCTAGAGTAGTTCTTTCTGTCCTGAAAGCCATTTTGCTTTTTTGCGAAAGATATAAACCAACTCCACCCTTGATTAACACTGTAAAGCAGCTATTTTCATTGAAACGCTGACATTCTAAGACAAGAGGATGAACTCATTTAGAGCAAAAAAGCAGCTAAAACTGCTTTAAGAGGATACTTTTTCAGTTTCTTGCGGTTGTTTGCCAAGCTGAATTCGTCCTGCAATCGTTGTCGCCGCAACGGTGAGTAAGGAAGCCAACAAGAGCGCTGCGCCTTCTCCCGCTTTTAAAATATTCAAAGTCATCCCAAGTGCTACAATCGCTGCTGGCACACCGTTTTGCGAAGCTGCCATGACAGCTAAAGACCACGGCTGTTTGAAAAAGACCGCTGATAAATGCGCTAAAATCGCAGCAAGAGCAACCACAACTGCAAGCAAAATCATCTCAGGATGGCTGAGCAAATCTCGTAAATTGATACTTGCGCCAAGCCAAACAAAGAAAATCGGCGAGAAAAAGCCGTCAGACAGGGCAAAAAGCTGCCGTGCCAAGCGTCGTGGCTCTCCTGACGCAGCAAGAGCAATCCCTAAGCCAAAACCAGCCAGCATAATCGAAACTTTCGTCATCTGCGCTAGAGATGCCAACAACAAAAGCAAAAGCAGGCTGATTCGCAATTCTAGTGCAAAACTCCGCTCTTTTGAACGCGCATGCAATTTTTCCTGCCAGCCTCGTTTTTCACTTTGCCAAATAAAAACAAAAAGTGCGGCGGTAACGATAATCATAATAAACACACCAAATAAGGCATGAAGCCCATTTTTTGAATCAATTACAAGTGGGACCGCAACGATACATCCTGCATCAGCAATCGCAATCTGCGGCATTAATTCCGTTACCGCTTGCCCAGACAATCCTAACCCTTCGATGACAGGCATGATAATCGCTGTGCTTGACGATGCAAAAAGTACTGCGTAAATTGCTGGATGTCCGAGATGAAAAAGATTGGTTACACCAAACGCAAGAACAATAGAAACAAGGACAATCACAACAAGCTTTAGTAAAGCCTTGGGAATACCATTAATCAGATTTTTATCTTTAACAGGAACGTGTGAACCAGCAATCAGCATTGTCATCGCAAAACCAATATCTGCAAGGAAGGTAAAAACGCTATTATGTGCATTAATGACCTGAAAACCTGTAGCTCCAATAATCACACCAGCCAACATTTCTCCGACTGCCACAGGAATCTTTGCTTTTTCGGACCAAGCAAAAATCGGACCAAGCAGCCCAACAGCTACAATAAGTGCTAATAATGGTAAAGTCATAAGTCAACAATCCTACATGGAATATCCGTATTTTCATCTGTCCAATAGCTCGCACAAACGCGATGATATCCGTCTGCAATCGTCATTGGAACATCATGATAAAGGTCGCCGCGCACAAGCAGTACGGGCGAAAGCCGCTTTCCTGACGCAATTTTTTCAAGGTCTTTTGCCACATGTTTATTTGACGCCTTGAGCAAATCAAGCCCTGACGCACGCAAAATGTCTTTTGCCTTAAAATGTGTTGTTTGTGCTTGGTCAAGCCGATTGACCAAAGCCTTTACATCTTCTGCATGCAAAAGCAGTGAAAGATAAGATTTTGCCGCTGGATAATCATGCTCTTCTGGATTTTCAAGCCAGATTGGTTGAGAAAGTTTTTTAGACATAGCAATTCCCTTTACGTTTTTTTCTTACCATTTTACTCTATTTTTGGTTGAAATGCTATTTTGAAATCCAATCAAGTTTGAAAATTATTTACTCATTGTTAACCCCCAGCCAAAGTCGCCGAGCGACTAAAACTACTCACATTATTTACACCACTCGTTCGAGTCGTTTTCGTGAAATTTGCTTTAACCGTTTTGCCGCCATTCGATAAACTGACACTATAACTCAACTTGACGAAATTCGTTCCTTGCTTATTTAGTGTATTCAAAGTATTCACCGCATTTTGATAAGTCGTATTATCCGCGTTGTAAACCGCTGTCGCCGTTGTGAGATTCGTTTGGTACTGCGTAAGCAACGCTTGGTCTTGTGTTGGGTCAAGGTTATTCTGCTGGTCAGCCGTTACGTCAGCTTGCGCTTGGTTGACCAAAGTCTGGGCTTCATTCTTTTTCGTTGTGGCGGTATCAAGCGCAGCTTTGGCATTGCTTACGGCAAGACTGTCTTTATTCTGAGCGTTCGTCCAGTTCAGACGCGCCTGAGCATTCGCATAGTCCGCACTTTTGGCATCAGCCTGAAGTTGCGCATTGAAATTGAACACAGCGTCGTTGTAAGCATAGAAAACATTATTCCCTTGATAAGTTTGAGTGACCGCTTCCGTACTG
>JAJXWC010000086.1 GCA_021781855.1 Bacillota bacterium
AACAACACCAGAAAATATTTCCCGCAAATTCAAAATACTTGAAGAGAAAAAGCTCATTGAACGGCAAGGAAAAATAGTAAAAATTCTTAATATTGAAGAACTTGAAGATAATTATGCATAGAACCCTGCTCAAAAAGCAGAGTTCTTTTAAATTTTCAATAGCAAAATAAAAAAACAAAAAAGCCGTTAATAAAATATTCTGTTAAAATAGAACTTATATAGAAGAAAAGAAAGGAATATCGCTGCTCCTAACAGCAACGATTATCAGAAAAAAATATGACACACTATCATTTTGACCATGTTGGTTCTTATCTCCGCCCAGCTTCCTTGAAAGAAGCACGCACATCTTATAATGAAGAAAAGATTAGCGCTGAAGAGCTCAAAAAAATCCAGCAAACTGAAATCAAAAAACTCGTTGCGAAAGAAGCAGAAGTTGGACTAAAGGCAGTGACTGACGGAGAATTCAATCGTTCATGGTGGCATTTAGACTTCCTCTGGGGCCTAAATGGTGTCGGAACCTATGACCAACATGATAGTTACAAATTTCACGGTGAAAAGACACGGTCAACGAATATTGAATTAATTGACAAAATCGCCTTTAACCCCGAGCATCCATTTTTTGCAGATTTTGAATTTTTAAAATCAATTCTTCCTGAAAATGTTGAGCCAAAAGTGACCATTCCATCGCCCACTATGTTTTTCCGTGACGGACGTTCTGACCGCTGGCAAGAATATTACGCAACATGGACTGACTTTCTTAATGACTTGGCGCTTGCCTATCACGAAACATTACAACATTTTTACAACCTTGGCGCACGATATATCCAGCTTGACGATACTACTTGGGCATTTCTCATCGCCAAATTGACACTTAAAGAAGAGGTTGAAAAGCATACAAAATCTGCTGAAGATGCTGTTTATGTCATCAACAAAGCCCTTGACGGACTTCCAGAAGATTTACGTATTTCGACTCACATCTGTCGTGGAAATTTCAAATCTACCTATCTTTTTGAAGGTTCATACGCTCCTGTTGCCAAATATCTCGGTCAGCTCAATTATGATACTTTCTTTTTGGAATATGACGATGCTCGCAGTGGCGATTTTGCCCCACTTAGTGAAATTTGGAATAATCGCAAAAATGTCCTCATCGTTCTCGGAGTGTTCACCTCAAAGCATCCAGAACTAGAAGAAGAAAGTGAAATTCGTGCTCGTCTCGACGAGGCCGTAAAATTAATACCACTCGAAAACCTTGCACTATCTACTCAATGTGGTTTCGCCTCAACTGAGGAAGGAAATCAACTCACAGAAGACGAGCAATGGGCAAAACTCAAACATATTGAGACAATCGCCAATAAAATCTGGTCATAAAATTAGATGCCTCTCAGTTACATCCCCTATAAAATAAATCGGCAAAGCGAGCACTCGCTTTGCCGATTTATTTTATAGATAAAGACTTTAAATCAGATTGAAATCTGGAGATATAGAAAAGATAAAAAATAAATTAATTTTGAAGCTGATAAAATACAAAAAATATGATAAGATAAGTAAAGCAGTATTTATAATACGAATTTCTAATAACTTTAAAAACATCAAAGAAAGGCTTCCTCTCTATCTAATATAGATAGGAGGGCATAACGGTCTTTGACTTGTGGAGTTTATGGAAAACCTTGGATAATCTTTTTAAGTTTAGAGTGAGAAAAGCGTTAAAAAATTCAAGCAACATTAGTTGGCTTTAAAGATTGCATAAGTTAAAATTAAAAAGAATTATGAAATATCAAAAACGAGTGTTTAATTAATGTGTGTACAGTAGCTTTAGCAATTTGGATTCAATCTAAATATGATGTTTTAAAAAAATACAAAATTATCTATTCATTTTCTGAAATTTGCAAAGAGGCACGAAAAATCCCAACAATTTGGCTTTTAACAAAATGATGAATTGAAGCATCATAGAATTTGTTAAAATCGGGATTTTCTTGCCCAATATGGAAAATACGTTTGTCCGCTGTAATTACGCGTGCATAGGGGCGTCCGTCAAGCAAATAGCCAGGTGTAGTATTATGACTTTCGCCTTCTATTTCTTGCTCAAACTTGATAAAAATCAAATCATGATTTTGGATTTCGGGAGAAAAATCTGCTCCGCAAAGCTCTACTACGCGGTCAAATTCGTCAGGAATAAATTCAGTAGGAATTTCGTATTGTTTATTCGGTAACTCTTGCTGCCAGACGTCATTACCCTTGTACACAAAAGTAGAAACACCGACACAGACATTACCCGTCTCTGTTATACGTTGTGTGTCTAGTTCTTGTTGAATAAGATTTAAGATGAAAGTCTTGCGCTCAGGAGTTAGTTTGCTAAATAAAAGTTGAATTTTTTTCAGGTCTCTATCAACCGATTTGCCTAATAAAAACTCTGGTGAGACATTAAAATAATCAGCAATTTCTGAAAGACGTTTAGCACTCGGTTTTACACCATTGCGATAATTAGAAAATGCATTACGTGGGTATCCGAGCTCGCGCTCAATCTGGTTAAATGATTTATGAGATTCAGTTACGAGGGTTTTTAATCGGTCATAAAAAGTCACAGCTTCTCCTAGATAAAAAACGATTAGTGGAATGTATTTTTTATAATGTATAAAAGATACTGTAAAGACACAACCGTACTTTTATAGCTCTTTTGTAATATATATTATGAAAAATTACCAGATACATTATAGCACAGTATGGGCGGTAAAGGTACCCCCGAATAATGATATGAGTAGGTGTTTTATGTTTTAGACTGAAATCATCTATTTGTATATGCTAAATAATAGGTTTCATGCTAAAAAGTATAAAAAGATTAAGTTTAACTAAATACGGAAAGGAATGAGTAAATGGAAAAAAAGGCAAATATGGAATTGGATAATACACGATTGAAAGCTGTTATTATCTTAGTTAAACAAATCTTGAAAGAGCGCCGAATTTCTCAGGTTGTTCTCGCCGAAAAACTAAAAATCCAGACGATTAAGCTTTCCGACCAACTTTTTTTCAGAACACGCCCAGATGAATTCTTATTACAAAGAATTTTAGATGTTCTTGAAATTGAATTGGATATCAAAGATAAAGATAAACTCTCGGAATATTTGGATAAATATGGTTATAGTTATGCAGGTATTTCTGATGGAAATCTCAAACAATTACCAAAAACAGCAATTCGT
This sequence comes from Bacillota bacterium, assembly GCA_021781855.1. Classification (GTDB taxonomy): domain Bacteria; phylum Bacillota; class Bacilli; order Lactobacillales; family Streptococcaceae; genus Lactococcus. Next base: position 3,195 of record JAJXWC010000086.1, read on the forward strand.
GAGAATACGATTGAGCCTTTTTATTGGAAATTTGACCCGTCAAGAATGGTCGGAAGAAATATAAAAGAGGTGAGAACACGCTTGAATTTATCTCAAGAAGAATTTGCAACTCAGATTGACCCTTATTTGACGGCTGCTGTTTTGGAGACTTGGGAAAGCGGTGAATATTTGCCTAATCTGACCCACTGTATAAGAATTGCTAAATTAGGCGGTGTGTCATTGGACTGGCTGTTTACTGGAGAAGAGTATCAGGCGGTTTAAGATTTTGGTAATGTGCTAATGTTTAGAATTTCACTGGTTGCTTCATTATGAAAGAGGTAAGCAGAACTCTTATCTCAAGCAACACAAAACGGAAAGACAGGATGCATTTGCTAGGTTAAAAATATGATAAAATTTATCATATTTCAGACTGCAGACAAACCTACCGAAATATCGGTAGGTTTTCTTGTCATTGAGGGGAGCTTTGCGATTTTTACTCTAAAAGTCCAAAATAAAAAGGGGGTTCCCTCCCTACTTTTCATCATTTTCGCTAATTTCTTCATGTTCAAGCACGCAAAAGTGAGCGCCAGCTTGGTCTGGAGCTTTTCTCGCCCGCTCTGGTTGGTATAACGCAAGCCGTGAAATTCCTTGGAGCTACCAAAAATCCGCTCAATCGTTTCCTTGCGTTCCGCATAAATGGCGCTTGCGAAGCCCAAGCGTCTCAACTTCTCGAAAGCTTCCAAATCGCGCTCCCAAAGGTGCCGCTCAATCACTTTGACATGGTTTTGGCTTTGCGTACATTGTTCAAGTAAGGGACAATGTTCACAGATTTTCGGATGACTCTTGTACTGACGATAGCCCTCTTTTGTGGTTCTGGTATAGCCCAAAAGTTGTTGGTTCGGGCAAGTGTAAGTGTCAAATTCTTCATCGTAGTGGTATTCATATTTTTTGAAAAAACCTTTCTTCGTCATCGGACGTTTGTAGGGAAAGACCGCCGTCAGTTGGGCTTTCATGAGTTCATGAGCAATCGCAGGTGTCTTATAACCAGCATCCATGACCAACATTTCCAACTCATAGTGACTTTGAAGCACATCATAAATTGCCTTGAACGTGCGACTATCGTGTTCATGGCCAGGGTGACTCGTGAATCCCAATACCCATCCATGCTCATCACAAGCGACTTGCGCACAATAGGCGAAGACTTGCTTGTGTTCGCCTTTATGATACCAACCCGACTCTGGGTCCGAGGTGCTTATCTTCTTTTCCTTTGCTTCTGGCGCTTTTTCAAGACTTTTCAACGCCTTCCGCTCTTCGCGCACCCGTTCCTCTCTGATTTCTGCTTTGAGTTCTTCCACATAAAATAAATCGTCCTCTACCACTTGACCTGTGGTGTATTTGTGATTGTTGGCATGGACTTTGATGTGCGTCCCGTCAATGAAAACCTTCTTTGGATTCACTAAATCCGCTTTTATGGCTTGCCCTAAAATTCCATAGAAAATCTGCTCAAAAAGTGCTGTCCCTTTAAAACGGCGTTCATAATTCTTCCCAAAGGTCGTGAAATTGGGATCGGGTCTTTCAAATCCAAGCCCAAAAACCAGCGATAAGCATTATTCACTTCGCAGTCTTTAACGGTTTGACGCATGGAGCGAATGCCGCACAAATACTGAATCAGAGGCAATTTGATGAGCAGCACAGGGTCAATCGCAGGACGCCCGTTTTCCTCGTCATAGAGCGGCTCCACCAAGTCATAGATGAAATCGAAATCTACCGCTTCATCAATCTGGCGGAGCAGATGGTCTTCAGGCACAAGTTCCTCCATGAAATAGAAGCCTCCTTGTTCCCGATGATTTTTGTCCAATTTTCTGAGCATGAGAAGTCCTCCAAAGCTTTATTCTATCTACTATTATAGCACTTTTGAGGATAGAAAAAAGACAAAATCACGGGGACTTTGTCTTCAGTCTGATATGATAAAATTTATCATATTTTTTTATTTGCCGATTTTGATATAATAGAGGAAATGAAATTAGAAAGTGAGAAAAGGAATGAAATTAACAGCACTTGGGGTTTGGGGTGGTTATCCGACACGCGATGCAGGCACAACGAGTTATTTGCTGCAAAGTGAGAGTGGTTATAATTTGCTGCTTGACTGTGGTTCGCGGGCAGTAACAGAGTTGGAGCACGAGTTGCAGCCGACGCAGCTTGATGCAGTCATTCTGAGCCATTATCATGAGGACCATATCGCTGATTTGGGGGCTTTGCGGCAGTATCGGCAGCTTTATCCGCTAGGGCAGGACGATTGGGATGGGATGCTTTTGCCGATTTATGCGCATGCGGAAAATGAGTATGAGTTCAGCAAACTGACCTTAGATGGAGTATCGCAGGGGCGAGCTTATGATACAGCAAATGGACTGAAAATCGGCCCTTTCGACATTACTTTCTTAAAAACAGTTCACCCTGTCGTGAATTATGCGATGCGAATTGTTGAACGCAAGTCAGGACAAATTTTGGTTTATACTGGTGATACGGGTTATCTTGCCGAATTAGTAAACTTTGCAAAAGACGCTGACCTACTGCTTGCTGATGTCTATTTTTTCAAAGACAAGCAAAGAATGCCCAATCATTTGAGTTCCATTGAAGCAGGAGAAATTGCACAGGCTGCTTGTGTGAAAAAACTGATTTTGACTCATTTGCCGCAATTTGGCAATTTAGAGCTTTTGCGCAAAGAAGCCGCACAATCCACAGGAGGAAAAGTGATTGTGGAATTGGCCGAGCCACACAAGAAATGGCAGCTATGATGTTTTCAGACCAAGAAAAAGAATTTTTCATGAACGCTGCGCTCGAAGAAGCACAGAAAGCAGCAATAAATGAGGAAGTGCCGATTGGCGCAGTGATTGTCCAGTACCAAACGCAAAAACAAGCGTCTGGATTATTTGAGCGAATTCCAGGGAGTCCTGCGAAAATAATCGGTCGTGGCTATAATCGACGTGAATTGGATAATAAAGCCTTTCATCATGCCGAAATTGTTGCGATTTCAGATGCGAATCATTATGTTGGAAATTGGCGCTTGTTGGATTGTGCTCTGTTTGTTACGGTTGAACCCTGTGTTATGTGTGCTGGTGCGATTGGACTGAGTCGGATTTCTGAGGTTTATTACGGAGCTGCCAATCAGAAATTTGGTGCAGTGGAGAGTTTGTATCATATTTTGACAGATGAACGACTTAACCATCAGGTTCAGGTTGAGCGGGGGATTTTGGAAGAAAAATGTGCAGCAGTCATGCAGGATTTCTTCCGAAATCGGAGAAAGTTGAAAAAAATAGAATAATTTGTTATAATATTTCTGGAGCAATAAGTCCTTAGTGAAGTTGGTCAGGTCTTGACGGAAGCAGCCATAAGCTAGGGATTTATGTGCTCTTTTTTGTTACTTTTTTGTACGATATGCCATCTACATACCTGACTATAAAAAGGATAAAAGCGAATGAATATCGCAGATGTCGGGTTGTGCTCTAAATTTGGTGAAGCTTGTAATTCTCGTTAAATAAGTCTCTGCTTCATCAAGGTTTGAAAAAAAATGAGATTTAAGGTAAAATGATAGTATCTAGTTGAACATTTAGAGAGGCTTTTCATGTCGTATTCAAATTTGAAGTTGTTTGCGCTTTCTTCTAATCAGGAGTTGGCGAAAAAGGTCGCTAAGGAAATCGGAATAGAGCTTGGTAAAGCGCGAATTACCACTTATTCTGACGGGGAAACAGAGATTCATATTGATGAAAGTGTACGCGGACAGCACGTATTTGTGCTTCAATCAACAAGTGCGCCAGTCAATGAAAATCTGATGGAACTCTTGATTATGATGGATACTTTGCGCAGAGCAAGTGCTGCGTCAATTAATATTGTCATGCCTTACTATGGTTATGCTCGTCAAGACCGTAAAGCACGGGCGCGTGAGCCGATTACGTCAAAATTAGTGGCAAATATGCTGCAAATTGCGGGAGCAGACCGTTTGATTACGTTTGATTTGCATGCTCCACAGATTCAAGGATTTTTCAATATTCCAGTGGACCACTTGATGGGTTCGCCATTAATAGCAGATTATTTCAAGCGGCATTTTTTAGCAACTGGAGATGATGTTGTCGTTGTTTCACCTGACCACGGTGGTGTTGGACGTGCGCGCAAATTGGCTTCTTTTTTGAAAACACCGCTTGCAATTATTGATAAACGTCGTCCAAAAGCAAACGTTGCTGAAATTATGAATATTATCGGCGATGTGAAAGGTAAAAAATGTATCTTGATTGATGACATGATTGATACAGCAGGAACGATTACGCTAGCTGCGAATGCACTAAAAGAGCTTGGGGCAACGGAAGTTTATGCGTCTTGTACGCATGCTGTTTTGTCTGGCCCTGCGATTGAGCGAATTGAAAATTCTGCTATTACGAAGCTGGTTGTGTTGGATACTATTCAAATTCCTGAAGAACGCCGGAGCGAGAAAATTGTGCAACTTTCGATTGCTAATTTGTTGGCAGATGCAATTATTCGAATTCATGAAAAGCGTCCATTGTCTCCACTTTATGAATTACGTCGTCCGTCAGAAAATATATAAGAGAAATTCAAGCGGCCGCTGGTCGCTTTTTTAGAAGTAGCCAAAAGATATAGTGGAACGGCTATAGAGATAGTATTTTTGAAAGGAAGAGTGCGGCAGTTGTTGGAAAACGTAGCATTAGAAAAAATTCAAGCTATCCAGAAAATCTATGAAAATGTCACTTCAAAGGATTTGACGGCACGAGAAAAGCGTTTGACAGAACTTTTATTTTCTGACAGAACGGTCAAAAAATTTAATGACTTGCCTAATGGTAAATACCGAATTTTGCAGTTTGTGACAGAAAATTTTGCAGAATTGTCCAATACCTTGGAGCTTCTCTTGCCGGATTTTGTCAAAAGTGATAAGAGCGAACATCTCGTTATTGAGCGCTTTTCGGGCGAAAATCTGACTAAATCCGAACTTTTTGAAGTGCTTCAGATACTTTCACAAGATACGGGTGAAGAAATATCTGCCTATATCGGCCTTTTTTCTGAAAAATCGGAATTAAATGAGATTTACAAAGAAGAATTGTTAGCCTTCAAGAAAAATCAAACCTTTAGTGAATTTATCATCTCGGGTGCACTGGTCAATACAGATAGCCTTATTTTAGCGAAAATACGTAAAGATTTACTGGATAATCCAGAGGAGCAAAAACTGGTCAAAGCACTCTATCGTACTTCTGGCAATCAGGCACAGGCAGCAAAAGTGCTCTATGTTCATCGTAACACGCTGCTCAATAAAATCAAAAAATACGAGCAAAAATACGGCTTGCAGTTGACGGGAAGCGACCTTGTGTTAGCTTACAATTTACTGTAAAAAATGCTATAATATTATCTATTATTTGAAAGATATCTCGAAAAATTCAGAATTAACAGTTTTCGAGATATCCTAAACGGAGAAATTTATGGAATACAATCACAAATCTATTGAAGCCAAATGGCAAAAATACTGGGCGGAGCAGCAGACTTTCCGCACAAGGACTGACGCTGATAAACCGAAGTTTTATGCATTGGATATGTTCCCTTATCCGAGTGGTGCGGGGCTGCACGTTGGACATCCTGAGGGCTATACGGCGACGGATATTCTTGCGCGTTTCAAACGCGCACAAGGTTACAACGTGCTGCATCCAATGGGCTGGGACGCTTTTGGGCTACCTGCTGAGCAGTATGCAATGAACACGGGACACGACCCTGCTGAGTTCACCAGTCAAAATATTGCAAATTTTAAGCGCCAGATTAATAGCCTTGGTTTCAGCTATGACTGGGAACGTGAGGTCAATACGACCGACCCCGACTACTATAAATGGACGCAGTGGATTTTCACCAAGCTTTACGAAAAAGGGCTGGCTTATGAAGCGCAAGTTCCTGTGAACTGGGTCGAAGAACTCGGCACAACGATTGCCAATGACGAAGTAAACG
>JAJXWC010000087.1 GCA_021781855.1 Bacillota bacterium
GCAAGACAATTCACGAGGTCGAAGCACCATTTTCAGGAAAAATCCTTGAAATCAAAGTTGAAGCAGGTGATGAAGTCAATGTCAATGACGTTCTAGCAGTCTTAGAGGTGGAGGAATAGGATGGTACGTCAGGTTAAAATCACACTTGTTGAAGAACCCGCACCGAAAATGAATATCGTCAAACCTCATGTGCGTTTTAACGCGGCAGCTGTTGAGCAAGTTAATCATCTCATGCAAGATGCGAGCCTAAACACCGTGTGTGCCGAGGCGAGCTGTCCGAATATCGGTGAGTGTTACTCAAGTGGCACAGCGACTTTCATGATTTTGGGGTCACATTGCTCTCGCAACTGCCAGTTTTGCGATGTTGATTTTGGTAATATGGAGGAAGTTAATTCAAATGAGCCACAAGAAGTAGCAGAAACAGCGGCAAAAATGAACTTGAAGCATGTTGTGATTACATGTGTCACACGCGATGATTTAGCAGATGGCGGGGCAAGTCAATTTGTTAAAACAATTTCGGCTGTGCGCGAGAAGTTACCTGAGGCAACGATTGAGGTGTTAATCTCGGATATGCAAGGCAATACAGATGCGCTAGATGCCATTATTGCCGCAAAACCTGACATTCTCAATCACAACATGGAAACAATTGCACGGATTACACCAAAAATTCGTCATCGCGCCACTTACAAACGTTCACTTTTTGTGTTAGAGTATGTAAAAAAACAAGCGCCTGAGATTTTTACCAAAACGGGCATTATGCTTGGCTTGGGTGAAACACCAACGGAAGTTGCCGAATTGATGGAAGACTCACTCGCTGTCGGTGTGGATTTCCTGACGATTGGACAATATCTACAGCCTTCTCCTCGGCATTTTAAGCTAGTCGAATATGTGCCCATGTCACAATTTGCCAAATATCGTAAACAAGGCTTGGAAAAAGGTTTCAAATTCGTCGCTGCAGGACCGCAAGTTCGTTCGTCTTATAAGGCACATGAAGCACTGGACGCAGCAGTAGCAGGAGAAATTTCATGATTTATGTGGAAACAGCTTCGCGCAATCCCTATTTCAACTTTGCTGTTGAAGAATATTTTATGACCGAAAAACCGCAGTCTGATACGGTTTTTCTCTTTTGGCAGACGGAACCAACGGTCATGTTGGGAAAATTTCAAAATTCCTATAAAGAGTTGAATTTGGCAAATATTGAAGCGGACCAGGTTAATGTTGTACGTCGGCAGACAGGTGGCGGCACGATTTATACAGACCGCGGCGGCTGGCAATTTAGCTTTATCTTACCCGAAAAATCGGAGCAGATTAATTTTGGACAGTTCATGGACCCGATTATTGCGGCGCTGGCGGATTTGGGCATACAAGCGGAGTATAATTCGCGCAATGATTTGGTGATTGAGGGGCGCAAAATTTCAGGAAATGCTCAATGTTCAAGAGGGAATTTCACCTTGCATCACGGAAGCTTGCTTTATGCGACGGATTTCTCGAAAATGGCGAGTTATCTCAACGTTCCCGAACACAAATTGAAATCCAAAGGAATAAATTCTGTACGCTCACGGACGGCAAATATTCAATCATTTTGTCCTGAGCAGTGGCGTTCAGAGGAATTTGCTGAGCGCATGATTGCGGCAATTTTGGCAAATGGTGCCGAAAAAATGCAATTGACAACCGCCGATATCGAAGCCTGTGAAAAAATCGCCAATGAGAAATTTCGGAGTTGGGAATGGACATACGGTAAAAACCCAGCCTTTACCATGATACGTTCACGGGTTTTTACAGGCGGTTTGCTCGAAATTTCCCTTGAAGTTAAGGCAGGGAAAATCAGCGCTTGTTCTTTTCAGGGCGATTTTTTCTCAGCAAAAGGGGTTGAAGAATTAGTGGAAGAACTGATTGGGACACCTTATCAGAAGGCAGCACTGGAAAACGTGATTTTGCAAAATAAATATGAAAATCTCATTCATAAAATCATGCCGCTAGAGATTTTATCTTGCTTTTTTGACGATTGAAAACAGGAATTTTCCTGTTTTTTGCTATAATTGAGTTCGCAGGAGCTGAAGCCTGTGAAAAAAGATAAAATTGAGAACCTGCGCAAGCGCAGAACCTTCAATTTTCCTATTTTTCAAGTCTTCATTGCGCTCCTGCTCACATCTTGATTAATTGGGTTCGCAACACAGAAGCTAGGCAAAAAGACAAAATGAAACCTACGCAAGCGCAGAACGACATTTTCCAGTTTTCATTGCGTTCCTGTCCGTATCTTGCTATAATAAATGAATACAAAAATATAGAAAATTACGGAAATTATGAATTCAATTCTCACATTTAAACAAGGAATTCGCGATACCTTGCCGACTGTTTTTGGTTATATCGGTATTGGGCTTGCTTTTGGTATTATTGGACATAGCGCAGGTTTTAGTGTGCTGGTTATTTTTTTACTTTCATTGATTGTGTATGCAGGTTCGGCGCAATTTATAATGGTCAGTCTCTTGGCGGCGAAAAGTCCGATTTTATCAATTATTCTCGGTGTTTTTCTGGTCAACTCGCGCATGATTTTGATGAGTATGACGATAGCGAATTTTTTCAAATCCGACCGTCTTGCTAAAAATATCGTGATTGGCAGTCTTTTGACCGATGAAAGTTTTGCGCTCGGCATGAATAAGCAAAATTATACAGAGGGTAAATTGAACTTTGCTTGGTTTAATGCAGCCAACTTGACCGCCTATTTGACTTGGAATATTGCAAGTGTCACCGGAGCGCTAATCGGCAACCTACTCGTTAATCCTGCTCAACTGGGTTTAGGATTTGCAGTCGTTGCCATGTTTATCGGACTTTTATATCTTCAAGTTTTGAGCGATAAAAAATTGAGTAAACGTTTGCAGTTACTGATGATTGCGTTTACTTTTATTCTTTTTTATATCGGGCTGATTTTTGTACCGAGCAATCTGCTTGTACTGATTGTTACGCTGGTGGCTTGTGCACTAGGTGTGGGGGTAAAAAATGTCTTCTTTTGAATTTACTTTGGTGACGATTTTAGGCTGTGGTTTTGTCACTTGGTTGTCCCGTGTTTTACCCTTTATCTTGCTTAAAAAATTGACCTTGCCAAAAATCGTGGTGGAATATTTAAGTTTTGTGCCTTTAGTGATCATGTCAGCACTTTGGTTTTCAAATTTGTTTGTACAGCATTTGGGACATCTACCTGCGGTAAATTGGGAAAATTTAGGGGCTTCTGTTCCGACCATTTTAGCTGCAATACTGACAAAAAATTTACTCCTCATCGTCCTTGTTGGAATTATTTCGCTTGCCGCCATTCAGCTCATTTTGTGATAAAATAAGATGTAAAAAACTTTTGACAAGGAGCAACTATGATTCAATTAGATATAAATGCAAAGTTGTATGATTTGGCAACACTTCATCCTGAAATTGTTGAACTTATGGATGATTTGGGCTTTCACGAAATAAAAATGCCTGGTATGCTAGCGACAGCAGGACGAATGGCAACGATTCCAATGGGGGCAAAAATGAAACACATTGAATGGAATGAGATTGTTGCCAAGTTTGCGGAAGCAGGATTTGAGTTCGCAGAAATTGCGGATAATCAGGTGGGAGTCGCTGAATCAGCAGAAGAAGGAGCGATAAAATAATGGCTGATATGGGAAAATCGTCTCCGCTCGACCGACAAAAGCGCATTGTGGAAATCTTGACTTTACTGCACGAAGGTGGTTCGTTTGAAGAAGCAAAGCGAATTTTCAATGAGGAATTTGACGGTGTTGATGTTTCGGAAATCACAGGTGCAGAAAAAGCGCTCATTCAGGGAGGACTAAATCCTTCGGAAATCCAAAAATTGTGCAATATCCATGCGGCGGTGTTCAAAGGAAATATTAAAGATATTCATAAGTCAGTACTAGAAGAAAATACGCCAGGTCATCCGGTTCATACGTTGAAACTGGAAAATCAGGTCATCGGTTCGCTTTTGAATGATGAAATCCGTTGGGTATTCAATAAAATGGAGAAAAATAATGATTGGAGCGTGCGCGAGCGACTTTTATCTGCATTGACGGACTTGTATAATATTGATAAACACTATCTTCGTAAGGAAAATTTGATTTTCAGTTATATGGAAAAATACGGCATCACAGCACCTCCGAAGGTGATGTGGGGAGTGGATGATGCTGTTCGTGAGATGATTAAAGAGTTAATCGCCTACCTGAATACCGATAAAGCTGCGCTCAATCCTTTACGAGAAATGCTTGATGATGTAATTTCTGAAATCGAAGAAATGATTTTTAAAGAAGAAGCAATTATGATTCCGATGTGCTTAGATGTTTTCAGTTTGGACGACTGGGAGCAAATCGAATCAGATTCTGCTGAAATAGGCTATTGCTTTATTGCAGAACCATTGAAATGGCGTGCTTCATCTGCATCTCGTGAAATAGAAAAAGCGCGAGAACCAGAGCGTCTGGCAGCGATTGAGGATGCGCGAAAGATGACGGATGGAATTGCCGCAGATGGAGCCGAAGCAGTTGTCCCTAAACGAGCGAAAAAACGTTATGATTGGGAAAAAGAAGTGGGAGAAGGTGTCGTTGTGCTACCGACAGGTATTATGCACCTCAACGAGCTAACGGCTTTATTTGATGTACTCCCATTTGATTTGAGTTTCGTTGATAAGGATGATATTGTCCGTTTTTACTCTGGTGGGGAACGGATTTTTCCTCGGTCGAAGTCAGTCATTGGACGGCGCGTGATTGACTGTCATCCACCGAAATCTTATGATGCAGTGGATAAGATTTTAAAGGATTTCAAGTCTGGTAGCAGAAATCATGCGGATTTCTGGATTGATTTGCATCGGTTCAATAAGCGAGTTTACATTCGTTATTTTGCGATGCGGGACGCACAGACACAAGAATACCTGGGATGTTTAGAGGTTTCGCAGGAAATTACAGAAATCCAGAAGCTGGAAGGCGAAAAACGACTGGACGGTCATGCAGAACAACATTCGTCTTATGAAGATGCTGTTGCTGACAAGGAAAAATCTGTTCGACCTGTGAAAATGGATTCGGTACAATCAGCAGAAATGCCAGATTTTGCTAAGAAAATGCTTGCTGAAGGAGCAGAAATGCCAGATTTTGTGAAAAAAATGTTGGATAAAGGGCTTTGACATGACGAGTAACTTGTATAGTGGGTGTTCAGCTTCACCATTGTTGAGGTAAAAAGCAGTCAAATTTGTAAAACTTGCGCGTTAGTGCGAGTTTTTTTGCTATAATTGAGTTTGCCACACCAGAAGCTAGGCGAAAAGATAAAATGGAACCTGCGCAAGCGCAGAACCACATTTTCCTGTTTCGCTACGCTCCTTGACGGTGTTGCTCATATCTTGGTATAATTGACTTACGCACGATATTGTTGACCTTTTAGCGATTCATTTCAAGATTTCTCGGAATCCACGAAAGGCACTGAGAAAATTTGTCGTTTTTATCGTGACGATTTTGCAAATTATTTTCGTAGGTAAACTAAAGAATGAGGTGTTTTATTTCGGGCTGTATAACATCATGAAATTTGAGATGAATTACAGAAAATCGCTCCACAAGTTAGTAGGAGCAACGATAATGTAAGCAATCGTCTGAGAAAACAGATGGTAAAAAACTTGACAATTAGAACGGAATGGCTGTGCGAACATCTGAAAGACAAATACTACTTGTCACTAGATGTTAGTTGAGCAGTAGAAAGAGAAAAAATGAAACAAAATTTTGAGTTGTCCGTTGAAAGAGATACTGACGGAAAGATTATTGAAGTATTTTTTGACGATTCGCATGAAATGGTGACTTATGCTGATTTGATAGGGCTGGCAAATGATGGTTTTCGTTTGACAAATGGAACGGAATTTCAGCAAAAAGTTTGGCTAGAATTACCAAAAATCCCTACAGGGACAACGATTACTTATCAAGAAATGGCAAGACGTGTCGGCTCTCCAAAGGCACAACAAGCCGTTGGGCAGGCTTTGGCACGTAATCCATTACCTGTAATTTTGCCTTGTCATCGAGTGACGAAAAAGGATGGGACACTTGGCGGATTTATGGGAAAAGAGAATGCAGTAAATATCAAGCAAGAGATTTTGGACTATGAGAAAGGGCAGACGGATTTATTTTCGTTGTTGTGATATACTTAAGAAATGAGAAAAATAATTTCACTTGTCATTATCGTTGTCGGCATTATTGCTGACCAGCTTTTGAAGCATTGGGTTGTCGCAAATATTCAGCTCGGACAGTCGCGTCAATTTATTCCAAGGATACTTAGTTTGACTTATCTGCAAAATAATGGTGCTGCATGGTCAAGCCTTTCTGGTCAGCAGTGGTTTTTTCTGATTTTGACGCCGATTGTTATCGTTGTGGCAGGCTGGTTTTTGTGGAAAAAAATGGCGCAAAATTGGTATTTTTTTGGCTTGACGCTGATTATTGCCGGCGCTCTTGGAAATTTTATTGACCGTGTGCGGCAAGGATTTGTCGTTGATATGTTTCAGACAGATTTTATGAATTTCCCGATTTTTAATATTGCTGATGCCTTGCTCTCAGTTGGGTTTGTGCTACTATTTATTGCAATTTTGACAGATAAAAGTGAGCGCTAATGAGTTTTTATGGGGACTAAATGACAGAGCTAGAGATTTGGAAGAATTTGTTTGACAAGGCAAATGAAATCGTCAATCCGCAAGACATCTCAGAGAAAATTTTTGTTGGAAGTGTCGGTGCTGCAATTTTAACGGCGAGCGGTACAATTTATACGGGAATAAATGTTGACACGGCTTGTTCAATGGGCTATTGTGCGGAACGTAATGCTATAGGTACAATGCTGTTAAATCGAGAACATCAGATTGTGAAAGTGGTTGCCGTCAGACGCGGTGAGGTTACTTTACCATGCGGAGTTTGCCGTGAATTTCTGATGAAGCTTGATAGAGAACTAAGTCCAGAAATTGAAATTCTTGTGAATATTAATCCGCTGAAAACGCTGAAACTGAAAGAACTCCTCCCGCATTATTGGGACTGACAAGGTTACTTTATTAGGAAATTTTTTCTCTTGATAATGCTTGTCAGATTAGATTTGAAAGAATAATAAATTTGAAAATAACAATTAACGAAGAAAACAACACATTCCGTCTTGACAAAGCCCTATCAAATTTGACGGACTTGTCAAGAACACTTTTGACAGAGCTTATTCGTGACGATAAAGTCACGGTCAATAGCGAAGTTAAAAAAGCAAAATATAAGGTAAAAACAGGCGATTTGGTTGAATTTGACGAGCCAGAGCCAGAGGTGCTTGATATTGTCGCTGAAAATATTCCACTTGAGATTGTATATGAAGATGCGGATGTAGCAGTGGTCAATAAACCGCAAGGCATGGTGGTTCATCCAGCGGCTGGACATTCTTCAGGAACGCTGGTAAATGCAGTCATGTACTGGATAAAAGACTTGTCAAGTATTAATGGGGTCGTCAGACCTGGAATTGTGCATCGGATTGATAAGGACACGAGCGGACTTTTGATGATTGCAAAAAATGATAAAGCACACGCCAGTCTAGCCGCCCAACTCAAAGCAAAAACAAGTACGCGCCGCTATCTTGCGATTGTTCATGGTGAAATAGCCAATGAGCGTGGGACGATTGAGGCACCAATTGGGCGCAATCCTAAAGACCGGAAAAAACAAGCAATTGTCGCAGGAGGAAAAGCTGCGGTGACACATTTTGAAGTGCTGGAGCGTTTTTCCGATTATACTTTGGTTGCTTTGCAACTTGAAACAGGGCGGACACATCAAATTCGCGTACACATGGCTTATATTGGTCATCCAGTTGCTGGCGACCCGCTTTATGCTCCTTCAAAAACACTGATACCTAATCGGGGACAATTTCTTCACGCTGAAACACTTGGTTTTATTCATCCAACCACGGAGGAGTTTTTAGAGTTTCGAGTTCCTGTCCCTGAAATTTTTGCTTCGCAGTTAGAGAAATTGAGAGAACAAGAATGATTGTTTTCTCAATTTTATTTCAGCAGAGCTGCTAATCCCCCACTTCTACCACGGGTGTCTATTTTGTTAAGGTGCGAACAATTTTCGAAATGAAGCAAGTCCTTTAAATTCTGATAAACTCTCAGAAAGCTCTCAGTAAAATCGGGTAGATGAAACGAGTAGAATTTGTTATGATAGACTCATGATTACAACACTTTCAATTTTTGGTTTTTTTAACAGCATCAACGACTTGTTCACGAAATTTTTGCAAACACCGGGAAGTGAGATTTGGATTTTTGTCTTGCTTGGAGCAATTATTTTTATTGAAACGGGAATTGTGATTTTTCCGTTCTTACCAGGAGATTCGGTGCTTTTCTTTGTCGGCGGACTTGCAGCGGCGTCAAATGGGCGATTATCGATTGCACTTTTGATACTGGTTATGGGAATTATTGCTTTTCTTGCCAATCTTGTCAATTACGAAATTGGGCGAAGATTTGGTGATGTTATTCCCAAACACAAGTGGCTCAGTCGTTTTTTGAAACCCGAATATATGGACGATGCAAAAGTATTTTTCGAAAAATGGGGCGCTTGGGCAATTTTTTTAGGACGCTTCACACCCATCATTCGTACAGTTGTCCCATTTACTGCGGGTGCAAGCAAAATGCCGCATCGTAAATTCGTCTTATTCAATTTGCTCGGCGGTTTCGCTTGGGTAATTGTTGCACTTGGTGCAGGTTTTCTTTTTGGACAAATTCCATTTGTCAAGAAAAATCTTGAGCTAATTATGATTGCAATTGTTGTGATTTCGCTTTTACCAGCAGTTATCGCAGGACTACGCGGTCGTAAAAAATAGGGGGAGAAGAAGTCATGAAACGTCATGTTCTGGTTGTTGAAGATGAACGAAGCATTTCAGATTATATAAAAAAAGAGCTGACTTTTGAGGAATATCAAGTCTCAACGGCTTTTGACGGTGAAGAAGCATTGGTTAAATTTGAACAGGCAAGTCCTGCAGTGGATGTGGTGCTTTTAGATTGGAT
>JAJXWC010000088.1 GCA_021781855.1 Bacillota bacterium
TCCTTTTGACTGGGGGAAATCCCTCTGTCCACCGCAGTAAAAACTACGATGTCCTTTCTTTATATATATTTGCTAATGATAGCCATAATTTATCTCAGCAGTGCGTGCTAATCCCTCCCCCCCCCCGCCTCTACCACGGGTGTCCATTCGCTCTAAGCGACTAAAGTCGCAAGGTGAAATGGCTAGGCGGCGGGATAAGCAGCACTATCTCTGCAGCTCTGCTGCTACGAATGACGAGAGCTCTGCTCTCTCTATCCGCAACCTTAACAGCACACCGTGCTGTTAAGCTATCCATCCTCGCTACGCTGCTAAAGCAGCTAGTCGGAATGGCAATCTTCGAATTTCGCTCGACTGCCCTAGCCTAGGGTCAGCCGCGTTAGCGGCTTGACTTCTGACCATTTCGCCTTGTGGCTTTAACCACTTGCGATTACGACTAGCTGCTTTAGCAGCGTAGCGAGTATCGACAGCGTAGCAAAGTGGAGATAGAGCGAATGGATACCGTGGGTGGACAGGGTATCCTCATATCAAAGATGTTAAGCAGACTGTTGCGGCTTCAGCCGCTTACAGGTCGCTTAGTTTGTTCACCTAGAGGTTGTGCCCTAAACTTGGTGCGGGTTGAAACTCCCACCAAGTAAGTCTCTGCTTCATAGAAAATTTTTCTGGTATCAGAATATTTCCGTTGAGTCACGCAAGTACCAAAGCAAGCCAATCAGCGTTTTAGCATCCCGAAAGGTACCTTTTTCAAGTTCTGAACGAATTGATTCACGAGTAAACCATTCTACCTCTAAATCTTCATCCCAATCTGCTGCTTTAGGATTCTCCACTGCAACCAACGCTTTGGCAACAAATAGAGTCACTTCTTCATCCGTAAATCCTGGTGAGGTATAAAAGGTGCTGAGCACTTGTAAGTCATTTGCACGCAATCCTGTTTCTTCTTCCAACTCTCGTGCCGCTGCTACTTCACTGCTCTCTCCCTCATCAACTTTTCCTGCTGGAATTTCCCACAGCTCCTGTTTCACAGGATAGCGAAATTGATTGACCAGTAAAATTTTTCCATCCTTTACCGCAACAATCGCAACAACTTTGGCTTTTCTTACCACTTCTCGTTTGGCTTCTCCCAGATTTTTGGGTAAGGCAACGCTATCGACCGTCAAATCCAGAATTGCGCCTTGATAAATCATCTGCGACTGCAAGTTTTTTTCTGTTTTATCTTTCAACTTTACCTCCGACAAAAAGCGCTTCAATCGCTTGTTCAGCCTGTTTGTAGCGAGCAAAGAAACCGCCTTTAGCATCTCCTGCATTCAAGATTTTGACCTTATCCATTAACCCAAATTCTTGCAGCTCAGCCATGAGCTCTTCGTGATATTCATCACGCGTTTCTGCCCACTCCATTGCCCGAAAACCGTCATCAACATAGTCTGTCACTGGTGGCAAGACGAGAATCAAATCAATTTCTTCTTTGGCAATCGTGTATTGAAAAAGCGGTTCGAGTGTTTTCATTGCAGATTCAGGCAGATATAATTTAGCATAACAGCGGGTTACAATCGCATCTGTATCTAAAATTGCTAAACCTTTCGAATAAGGACTGTCAATCGCTTGACTATTCAGGTCAAACTGTCCATTAATAAAACGAATGTAGTCATTTTCTGTCAGTTCATCATCGCGAACATTGTACATTTCCTCATAAAGCCTGGCATGTTCTTCAGAAAACGGTGCCTGAAATTGTTTGGCAAGCCGCCTAATCATCGTTGATTTACCTGTAGAAGCCGAACCGACAATCAGCACTTTTTTTACAAAATGCCGTCTAAAAGCAGGGACAATGTAGTTCCAGTACTTTACAGGATTTTGCCGGATTTGTGTCGCCGAAATCGGCAGTAAAGAACGCTCAACATGCTGTACCCGATAAGTTTTTGGCAAACGAGAAAGCAATTCGTCATCATATTCTGCTTCGCCTGCGTAGATTGTAAACTGGTGATTTATTTCTAAATCATCTTCCAAAACAGACAAAATTTGTGTCCGAAAGGCTTTAACCCAGGCTTCCCAACCATTCGGATAATCAGGCATGTCATCCTCATTAATTTGCACGATTCGCAGCTGCGGTTCGTCATTAAAAGCTTCACGCAGATAACGAAAACGACGTTCTAGCGGCAAATCAATCGTCATTCCACGGTCATTTGGACGGTGCGAGCCTGATATCGCAAGAACAACGCAGTCATTTTCCATGAGCGCCTGATGAATAATTGACAAATGTCCCACATGAAGTGGGGCAAATTCACCAAAGAAAATGCCCACTCTGTGGCCAGAAATTTTTGATTTTGCAAGATTATTCGTTTGCATAAACTGTTCCTTTCTTGATTTCAATCGCAGTTTTCTTAGCATCGGATACCCAGCAATATGTACCATAAACAGCATTAGCTAGCATCAAGATATTAAGAATAAACATGGAAACAACAGCTCCTGTTGCGCCTTGCGCCAACAAATTGTTCGTCCAAATGACAACATTTACTGCATCAATCAAAATCCAGAAGAACCATTGACCAACATAAGAATATGTCATCAAAATTTGACCGACAATGCCTAAAGGAAGCAGCGTTGCGTCTAAGAAAATCTGTGTTCCATGAAAATGTTTGGCAACCAGAACATTGAGCACATAAATAACAAGGCATAAAATACCAACGCCGAGCCATTGCAAAGCGGTCAATTTACGTGCGTGAACATGATTGCTTTCTGCTTGATTCATTTGTTTAAACCAAATTGCAATGCCGATAAACTGCATAACAAAGTAAAAAGTTTGGCTTGATAAATCGCCAATCAAGCGAGTATGCAAGGCAACGAGCAACCAAGCAAAGGTAGAGAGAAGCCCCCAAAAATAGTTGGTAATCAATCCGCGATTGACCAAAATCAACGAAAGAGCGGTGAAAATTCCCGTTGCAACGCCAATCCAGCCAAGTACGCTAAAATCGCCAGCTAAAAGAAAAGCTGCTGTCTGCACAAGTACCCAAGCACAAAGGAAAAATTTTTCTTTGACTGTGAGACTTGTAAGTTCGTGAACAATTACTTTTGGACTGAAAGTTGTTTTCATTCCTTTAGCGAGTGTGTTCAACATGGTTTCTTTCTGTGTGGACAAAGAGCTTACGCTTATTGTATAGACAAAATGTTGTGGTTTTCTGGTACCACTGACCAAATTTTTTGACGAGAGTTTTTAGGACTTTGCTTTGTCGCTTTTTGACAGATTGGTCAAACTTGTCTCAGTAATGTGCTAATTGCAAGCGCAATTTTCTAAGATGAGCAGTATTAAGCTTCGAATTTCGCTCGACTGCCCTAGGGTCAGCCGCTTTAGCGGCTTGACTTCTGACCATTTCGCCTTGTGGCTTTAGCCACTTGCGATTACGACTAGCTGCTTTAGCAGCATAGCGAGTATCGACAGCTTAACAGCACGGTGTGCTGTTAAGGTTGCGAATGGAGTAAACGAAGTTTACGTCTTTCGTAGCAAAGTGGAGATAGAACGAATGGATACCGTGGGTGGACAGGGTATCCTCATATCAAAGATGTTAAGCAGACTGTTGCGGCTTTAGCCGCTTACAGGTCGCTTAGTTTGTTCACCTAGAGGTTGTGCCCTAAACTTGGTGGGAGTTGAAACTCCTACCAAGTAAGTCTCTGCTTCATTCTTCCAAATAAGCCTTTGCTTCGTTTTTTCAACTTTTGACCTTGTAAAAACTGATTTTCTCTTTTTGACCAGAATCTTCAAGGAAAGGAAGTAATTTTTTACGTAAATTGGCGCGATTGATTTCACGATAATCTTGCTGGAACAGATAGGCTTTTAATTTTACTATCTCGCCTAGGCTGAATCCTCCACTATCGCCCAAGCTATATAAACTATTAGGCTGCCATGTGAATTGGTCTTTCGTCCGCAAATAAGCATCAAATAAAATATCCGCGTGGTCAAATGCCAAATTAGGTTGTTGACCAGTTTCAATAAGCGGTTTCCAAGCCAAATTATCATTTTTTTTGAAATTTTGATGCGTGTAAACGATATACGCCGTC
Organism: Bacillota bacterium; assembly: GCA_021781855.1. Lineage (GTDB taxonomy): Bacteria > Bacillota > Bacilli > Lactobacillales > Streptococcaceae > Lactococcus. The sequence continues at coordinate 4,045 of JAJXWC010000088.1, forward strand.
GAAACCACTCGCCCACGAGGGTCACGATTGCGTGCGGCATAAGTCTCTAGCTGCATCAAATAAGAATTTTGCTTTGTATAAATCTGCCCAATTTTCTCGGAAAAAATTCGCTGAATCGTATCCTCCGGTTCCTCATCATCATGAAGATAAGAACCAGGCAAAGCCCATTGATTTTTAAACGGATGCGTCCGCCGTTGAGTCATTAGTACACAAAGTTGCTGGTCAATGAACTTCAATACAACAAGGTCAATCGTTGTTTGTGTGCCCTTGTACTGATTTTTTTCGTTTCGAATGAACCAATTTAGCCAATCACTTTCTGAAGCGCTGTGCTCCATGTAGTATTTATCAGACATTATTTAGAAAACCATTTCCTGATAGGGAATGACATAAGCAACCCCATCCTTCGTCTCCACAATCAAAACGGAACTCCCTTTTGCAAGTGAAGTAACTTCGTCTTTATTGGGCGTAAAAATCCGTGCAGGCATTGTTTTGCGCGATTCTGTGACAAAAGTCGTCACGACTTCCCCCGTTGAAGTTAATGAATTGATATCTGTCGTCAAAGTACCTGTCAATAAATTTTTTTCGTCAGCACTATATTTTTCGTCAGAAATCCTATTAAATAATGCCATCCCTGGCAGAAGAATGACGGTACCCAAAATAATGACAATGATTATCGCAATAATTGCAATTAAAATGATGAGTGATGTGGACATTTTTCCTCCGATGATTTTCAAAAATTTTTTTATCTCAGCAGTGCGTGCTAATCCACAGTGGGATAAACAGCGCCATCTAACTTGAGATGTGCGTTCAACTTTCAAAGCGTAGAAATTCTCCATTGCTTCAGGTGCCGCTGAATTCTGGTTCTTCTTCGTTAAGATGTTGATTTTCCTGACCAACTCAAAATCGCAAGACGAACTGCTAAGTTTCCACCCCCTAGAACACAAGAAAATATCTACCAACTAAATTATTCTAATAACTGAAATTCTCGTTTAAACCGCCTGCTGTTGACTGCCTGATACTCATTTTTTCCTAAATTAATAAAGTAAAAGCCAACTGAAGCTGCACCACCATAGGCTTGCGGGAACATCAAGATATTTGAATTTGCTTCATACCAGTAAATGATTCCTTGGTCAAAAAGCTCTTGTACCCAGCTCTCCCGTGGCGATAAGTGCGAGATTTTCCAGACATCGACAATTCTGTCCCCAATTTTTGCTTTCACACCAGGCACTCCTTTCTCGCAGAGATTTCCATTCAATTAATTATACCACCACTTCGGGCTGTTTTTTGTTTTGTTCCAAGCATGGAACAGTTTTTAACCTATATATTTGTCGAATAATTTCTGAAATTTTTGAGCCAAAATCTCGTCTCCTAAAAAATCAAAGATATGAATAACTTCTTTCATTTTTGACAGTGCTGTCAAATCACCCTCTTGTTTATAAATTGCCAAATGATAAGCAAATTTGAAAACGCAGCGCGTAAATTCATCCGTACTACGCAATAATTTTTCCGATAACTGCAAAAATTGTAGCGCCGCAGACAGATTTCCTGAATCAATCATCGAAAGACAAGTTGCCACTCCCGTCCGCACAATACGGATTCGATAATCACGATTATCCTCGAACAAAGACAAATCTTTGAGCAAATCCGTCCAAAGCGAGCGTACCAAACTGAAGCTCAGTTGCCCAACCGTATAATTGAAAACAAAAAGTTCCAAATTCGTCCAAATGTCCACACCGAATAAAAAGTCCGAAACTTCCTCTAATTCAGTTTCAGAAAGCGTATCGTAGCAAGACTTCGCCGCAAAAGCAATCATCCGGAAATCATCATAAACAATTGATTCTTCATAAATTTGCTGCAAAGCTGCCGAATCATCAGAAAAATATGCCGTATCCACTTTTATATAAATTTCATTAAAATAATCGTCTTCTCCCTTATCCAAAATATGAGAAAACTCATAAAGCGGAACATGCATCATTTGCAAAGCAGCATCGACCAGCGAAAAATCCAACATGACCTTACCATCTTCAAACTTTTCAAGCGTCCAGGCGGAAACTCCGATATTTTCAAAACTCTCTAGTTCATAACCTCGTTGTTCCCGAAGCATCTGAAAGACCTCGCCATATCGCCGATAAACAGGCACATTATCCGCCAAGAAAAGATAAGTAAACATGGATAAGTCCATCAACTTCAAAGCTTCTTCCAGCTTATCCGGCGACAAAATCCCCTCTCCTTTCTCAAAACGGTCGAGCGTTGTTTTCGGTACCACGGATTTAAAGAAATCCAGTGGCAAATTACGCTCCTCCCTTATTGAATGAAAGGCTTGCCCATATCGCGGATTGATAATCTGCTTGCGTGCAACCATAACTCCTCCGTTTTTACCCCAACAATGCGTGCTATCTACGCACCTGCGCTACGCGACTAAAATGATTAGTCACCTTGCAATACTACCAACAGCACTGCACTTCTAATTTCGATTGACTTCTGACTTTTCGTCTTGGTGCTTTAGCACCGTAGAGCGAATGGAGAGCACAGCAAAGCGAGAAGGTAACCGATATTGCAATATCAAGTTACCTTAACATCTGTAAGAGAGAAAAACGCTCTCAATATGAAGCAGAGACTTATTTAGTGGGAGTTTCAACTCTCACTAAATTTAGGGCACAACCTCACATCTTTGATATGAGGTTACCCTGTCCACCCACGGTATCCATTCGTTCTATCTCCACTTTGCTACGCTGTCGATACTCGCTACGCTGCTAAAGCAGCTAGTCGTAATCGCAAGTGGCTAAAGCCACAAGGCGAAATGGTCAGAAGTCAAGCCGCTAAAGCAGCTGACCCTAGGGCAGTCGAGCGAAATTCGAAGATTGCCATTCCGACTAGCTGCTTTAGCAGCGTAGCGAGGATGGACAGCGTAGCAGCAAAGCTGCGGAGATAGTGTTGCTTATCCCGCCGCGTAGCCATTTCGCCTTGCGACTTTAGTTGCTTAGAGCGAATGGACACCCGTGGTAGAGGCGGGGATATTGCGATTGCGACTAGTCACTTTAGTGGCGTAGCGAGCATCGACAGCGTAGCACGAAGTGCGTAGATAGCACGCACTGCTGAGATAAAGTATCACTTCAATATCTTTAAAGATAAATCAATCTAAAAAATTATTTTTTTAAAATTCTGCAATTTCTCTAATCTTTACTCTATTTTACCATATTTTTAAATTGCTGTCAGTAATAAAAAAGAGAAAAGGCTCAAAGTTTAACCACAATGAGCGCATATTCTATGCTGGATTATTGCTTGCATTTCCTCTCGGCCACGCGAGTTTGCCTATCCAATTCTTTACGAATTTTACGTTCTGGTGCAAAATTCTCTTCCCAATCCGCTGGCTTCAATACCTTGTGCGTTTCAACATCAAAATGAGGTGCTCCATCAGGAAAAATTTTCCCCATATTTGCCTCATGAACAGCATTAAAAATTTCGTATGGGTCAACACCAGCTAACACTAAACTGCCGTAAGTCAAATAAAGCAAATCAATCATCGCATCAACTTCTTCAGTCAAAGCATCTTTTGATGAGCGATTTTTGGTATGAATCTTATCTACTGCTTTATCAATATTTTGGTGCATTTCTCGAACAAGCTGTTCAAATTTCAGCTCATCACCAGCCGACGAAGCATACAGGAATTCAACAATTTCTTCGACTTTAAATCCCGCGCGAAAGCTAGCTTCCATTGGCGGAAAGGCTCTCGGTAGCTGCTGAACTTTTCCGTCCATCAGTTTATGAAAATCTTTGACTTTGTTGAAATTTTGGTCTTTTGATACAAAATCTTCTGTCGTAGAAAATTCAATCAGTCCATAATAATCCAATGCCTTGGCAATCCCATCAGCATTATTACTCTCTGTTACATAATCAGATTTTTCTTTAACAATCGCTTGGGCATTCCCCATTGCAACTCCAACAGCAACACCTTGCAGCATTTTCAAATCATTTTCGGAATCACCAAAGCACATGACTTCATTCAAATTAAAGCCAAATTTTTCGCCAAGTGTTTGAATTCCCTGTAATTTGCTGATATTTTTGGGAATCAAATCAACTGAATACGGATTGCTTCGCGTAACCACAAGCTCGGGAAATTCATGCTCAAGTTCCTCGGTATCCGAACGCGGTGCAATCATCATTACCTGATAAACCGGCACATTTAAAATTTTTGAGAAATCTGCTTGCGGAATAAAACGCCGCACAACATGTTTCATGCTCTTTTTAGCAACGCCAGAAGTCCCTTTAGGCAAGATTCCGGAAAGCAGACCAGCCAGCCGTGTTTCACCAAATTTGAGCAGTCCAGAACCGTTAACACCTTGTGCCGTCCCTAACGAAATCTCACGATGATGTGCCAGAGCAAACTCAACAATTTTGCGCAGCAAAGGTTCTTCCAAAGGATTCTCTAAAACAATCTCTTTTGGAGTTAAAATATACTGTCCATTAAAAGTGACGGCAAAATCGAGATTTAAATCTTCAAGCAAAGGAAGTGAAAAAGCGGGTCCCCGTCCTGTTGCGATGCCGACCAAAACGCCACTATGACGCAAATCCTCAATCGCTTTTCGTGTTGATGCCGCTACACCACGTGTAGTGGTAAATAAAGTACCATCTAGGTCAAAAAATACAGCTTTTATTGTCATTTTATTTTCTTTTCATTTTCATTCATCAAGATGAAGCAGAGACTTACTTGGTGGGAGTTGAAACTCCCACCAAGTTTAGGGTACAACCTCACATCTTTGATATGAGGTCACCCTGTCCCCCACAGTATCCATTCGCTCTAAGTGGCTAAAGCCACAAGGCGAAATGGTCAGAAGTCAAGCCACTATCTCCGTAGCTTTGCTACTACGCTGTCCACTCTCGCTAAGCGTCTGCCCCTAG
>JAJXWC010000089.1 GCA_021781855.1 Bacillota bacterium
AATGTTGGATAAGCTCGAAGTGCATTATTAATCGTTTGATTCTTAACTTCTGGGTACATTGACTTCTTTATGACTGAACTTGATTGAGAAGGTTTTGTGATGGCTTTATTCGCTGCTGAACTACAGGACATGAGAAAAAATAAAGATGATAGAATCAAGATAGAAAAAATAAACTTTTTCTCATTTTTCATATTATTCTCCCATTACTTCATAAATGGCTCCTGATGTACCTGGATTATCTAGTCCATAAATCTGATAAATACTATAAGAATCATAGACATTTACAAACGATTGATCTGCTCCTAGGTATTTCAAAATATAGCTTCCAGATGCATCCATGACCTGACCAGAAGCTGATAAATTTTCCCATTGCAAATAGTGGCTTCCACTAGTATTATAGAATTTGTAGCCTGAATACTGCCATCCCGAACCTTTAAAGGTATCTGAAATATAGTATTGTCCAGGAGAGAGTGCTTTTGCAGTTGTAGGAAACGATGAGCTAAATGGCATTATAATTGAAGGTGTATTTACTTTCTTCAAACTAGCTTTATAATCTGAAAACATTATTTTTTTAGCTTGCGCAACCGTGATTGAAGTAGAGTCGCCTGAACCATCAGGATTATGAATATAACCTCCATCAGCTTGAGGGGTAACCAAATCCGAATTTGAAAAATTAGCGAACGCAAGATTAATTTCGCTTTTGATTTGACGTACCTCAGATGAAGTTATCGTCGCTGTCTTTGTAGTAGCTGAAGCTTTAATTCCACCTACTACAATGACTCCACTAATTGTTGCTGCAATCACTCCGATTCCTATTGTGCTAATTTTCATGATTAGCCTCCTTTGTTTTGTTGAGTTTATTATAGCATAACAGAGTAAGCCGAATCCTTGTATATTTGCAAATTCAACATATTTTATTAGTCCACAAATAGTAAATATTACTTGCCATTACTGGCTTTCAGAGTGGTTAATTAAACTAACGAATAGAATAAAGCGAATACAGGCTTTGTATATATTCAACTTTCGATTTTTTTTATCTCTTTGCGAAGTTCTCGAGCTTTATCTCGAGCGCCAAGTTCCCAAAGCATTTCTTCGCATTTTTTCATTTCTTCTAAACCATTCATAAAGCCTTTTTTGTAACCATACCAGCCTTTCAAATACCTTATTAAAAGCTTCTCATAGAGAAAATCCACAGAAAGATTGATTTGGTCAAGGTGATTAAGATATTTCATAGATTGCTCCATTAATCCTCTTTCAAGTGAAACAAAGGCAAGATTGTAAAAAGTTCTAATCGCACTTCTTTTATTTTCAGATAAAACTTGATAAAATTCCGTTTTTCCCATCGCAATATTTCCTAAAAATTCCAAATCTTTATCGTCTAAAATTGTAATACAATTCCCAAAAACCCAAAATTCAAAGCGCCCCCAATTATCTACAGAAATCAGATATTTCTCAACTCTATCAAGCTCTTCTGGTCTAAATTTCACACTTTTGGTGACCAGATTCAAAAAAGCTCTTACAACCGTTGTGGTCAGTTTCAAATAAACATCCTCTGGATTCTCATGACATTTCTTTTCCCATTGTTGTACCATTTTACGCAAAACATGTTCATCTTTTGCATCATAGGCCTCAATCAATGTCTGTCTAAAAACATATCCATTTGAGAGTCCATAATTTTCATAAATACTTTCAAATTCATCAAATCCTATTTCTAATTTATTCAATAAATAGAAAAATTTCTCAACAGTAAGCTCACTTTTTCCATTTTCAAACCTAGAAATCTGTGAACTCGAAATTTCTTCTCCTCCGATATCTTTTAGCGATAAGTGCTTTGAGATTCTGACTATCTTGAATGTTTTCCCGATATCCTTATTCATGGCATTCCCTTTTATTTCAGCGGTGCGTGCTACGCTGTTCATTGTTAAGTAACGAAGTGGAAATAGAACAAACGGACAACACAGATGGACAAGATAATCCTATATCGCAAATGCAAGGTCGTTTCCAAAGTTCAGAGGAAGTCGGACGCTGTCTGAATAAGTCTCTGATTCATTTCCCTATTTCTGATTATATTATACCGCTTTCATAATTGAAAAGGAGGATGAAACTTAGCTTTTTGAAGCCCTTTTCACTTTTTAATATTTATTCAATACTCTTTCAATAAGAAAAAAATAAAAAGCTCTGAGTTTCAGAGCTTTTTCATTAATTGATTTCAATCGTATATTCACAAACAAAGTGTCCTTCAGGTGCCAATTCATTAATGCCAAATTTCGTTGTCAAATCACCATCAGTATTTTCATCATCTGCAATGCCGCACCAAGGTTCAATACAGACAAACGGTGCTTCTGCAGGATAAGGAGACCACAAGCCAAAATAAGGCATGTTTTTCCAGCTTACTACCACAGAACGTGCATCAAGCGAGCTTGTCAAGCTAATCCGCATTTCATCTGACGAACTGTAAACAAGCGCATCTTGCTCAAAAAGTTCGCGTGTCAAAGGCAACTCATGAACCTCTGCATCAATAGCACTGCCCAGTTTTATCGTACCTGTCGCAGGATTGAGCGGGATAAACTGCCGATGCTCACTAGGCGAAACGGTAAGTTTATAGTCTTCAAATTTTCCTTGCTCCAGTGGAACATTGAATGCAGGGTGCGCCCCCACACCAAAACTCATGAACTTATCATCTTCATTTTTTACTTCATAGTGCACACGAATTTTATTGTCTGTCAGCTTATAAGATAGTTTGAAAGTGAATTTGAATGGATACTGACTTAAGCTCTCCGCGCTCTCGCGTAATTCATAAATCAGTTCGTCTTTATCCGCATGAACTAATTGAAATTCACTGTCTCGCGCAAAACCATGTCCGCCCATTTTATAAGTCTCATCATTGTACTGATATGTTCCGTTTTTTAACTTCCCAACGATTGGAAAAAGAACGGGTGCATGTCTTGCCCAAAATTTTGAATCTGCCTGCCACAAATATTCAATATCGTCTTTGACGACGGAATGCATTTCAGCACCAAAACTGTCAACTGCAATTTTTAAAAAATCGTTTTGCAAAATATTTTCCATAAAAAACGCTCCATGTGTTATTATTCACTTATATTATAGCACTTTTGTGATTCATAAGCAGAAATGAAGCAGAGACCAAATTCGAAGCTTGCTGCTATCTAGAAAAGTGGGACGCACTTCTGAGATAAATTCATCTGGCTTGTTCCAAAAGCAAAACGAATTTTGAAGCGATTCTACTTTCTAATCGCCGTTATTTCCGTCCAAAGTTGAGTAGGAACTTTCCATGCCAAATTATCTCCATTGGTCGTTTCAGCATAGATTTGCTTCCCCAATTTGACCACATCCAAGTCAAATTCAACTACAAAGTAATGATTGGAAATCTGAATTTTAGTAACAGGTGCGGCATTTTTCAGGTCTTTCTTGACTGTCGGCTGTGAAATTAGCACTCTGACCTGTGCAATGACTGATTTTGATTGGCTTTCTGTCAAAAGGTACTGCTTTGTATTGTCAGATTGCGTATCCAAAAGTCTCGCTTCTACGGGCTGCAGAAGTTCCAAAGCTTTCACAGGATTTTTGAGATTTACCGTTGAATAAGTTGTTGCCGTGCTTTCCGAACTCATCTGAGCATGCCTGTACCAATTAACAATCATATATTTGTCTGCGGCTATCCCATCCACCGAATAAACCTGCTCCTGTGCTTTTTGGTCTGTCGCTTTTTTAAGCAATTTAACGCCTTCTGTATCCATTTTCCCGTCATTTGACACTCCGAGACCAAAATTCAAATTGCTAGAATCTTGTTGATAAGTTTTACCTTGATAAGAAATACGAGTAGGAGGCGTGATAGGGGAAAAATTTACCGTTTCTGAGCTTTTTGGTGTCAGATAAATAAAATTTGCTCCAATCAGACTCACAGGAATCAAAATCAGTAAAATAATGACCGTGCTTAGCAAAATCTTCGTTTTCTTCGTCATTTCACGACTGCCTTCTCATTTTTTACTGATATTGTATCAAAATCAAAAAGAAAGCGCAATTTAATTTTACGCTTTCTTCTTATTTTGTAATTTTTGAATCCAACAAGTGCCTACTTTCATTCTACTACCGTAGGGTTAGTTGCCTTTAGCGAATGGATAGTGTGCGTAGCGAAGATGGGCGAGAAGGAATCACTTCAATTTTTTGGCTTATAGAAATTACGATTATCCAGTGCCCAAACACGCTGAGAAAATTCACCTGGCTCGAGATTAGCCGTTGCAGTGGTCATCATCATCATACTTGCGTCCATCATGTCAATTTGATGGATGATTTCAGCTTCCATAATTTGCGGGCGAATTGGGCTCCCGTATTCTAATTCACCGTGATGGCTGAGGAGACAATGTCGCAAGAGCAATAAATCTTCATTGTCATCGTCAAATCCTAACTCGATTGCGGCTTTCGAAACTTCTTCATCAATCAGCACAATGTGCCCTAAAAGATTACCACGCAAGGTGTAATTTGTGTTTTCAACACCTGAAAATTCAACACATTTTGCCATATCATGTAGCAAAATACCTGAAAACATGAGCGAGGCATTGAGCTGTGGATAGATTTCACAAACTTTTTCGGCTAATTTCAGCATAGTTGTTGTATGAAAAGCTAATCCCCCCTCAAAAGCATGATGGTTAGTTTTTGCGGCAGGAAATTCGTAAAATTCTTGGTCAAATTTTTTTAAAATTGCACGAACAATACGATTCCACGTTGGATTTTCAATCCGAAAAACGATGGATTGAACATATTCCCGCAGTTCACTTTCATTGACTGGTGTTTTTTCACGGTAATCTCTTGGATTGCTTGGCTCACTATCTGTTGCAAGTCGAAGCTGAATTTTATTGACTTGCGGCATACCGTTGTAAAGCTCTTTGAGCGCCTTCATGAAAACTACACGCCCAGCGCGAAATTGTTCAATCGCTTTGGGATTAGCGTCCCAAATATTGCCGTTTATTGAGCCAGAGCGGTCTTGAAAACTCATTGCTAAATAATCTTTGCCTGCTCTTGTTTGACGCAATTCAACCGACTTAATGAGGTAAAAACCTTCAAAATTTTGGTTGACTTGTAAATTTTGGATTAAGGTCATTCGTCGTCTCCTTCCTCATTTTCAAAGCCTAAAAGGTTTCGACTCGCGTCATCATCAATGCTGTCAATATTACGAAGTTGACGGCTCATGACATTGGTGCGGGTTGTGATAAGTGTATTGATTTCTTTTTCAGACTGCTGTAAGCGTTCGTGAACTTTCTTGAGCGACTTTTCAAATTTTCCGAACTCAGTCTTGATGCTACCAAGCATCTGGTAAACTTCGCTCGACTTTTGCTCAATTTGCAAGGTCTTGAAGCCCATTTGTAAGCTATTAAGTACAGCAGTCATGGTGGTTGGACCGGTCACATTGACCTTATAATCACGGCTAAGTTGCTCATAAAGTTCTGGATTATTCACGATTTCCATGAAAAGACCTTCAGTGGGAAGAAACATAATCGCAAAATCTGTCGTTTTTGGCGGTACAATATATTTTTCACTAATGGACTTTGCCTGAGCTTTGACGGCAGTAAACAAGGCTTTTCGGCTATTGTCAATCGCAGCTGCATCGTTGTCCTCAAGCGCTTGCTGAAGTCTTTGATAATCTTCCATTGGAAACTTGGAGTCAATCGGCAGTAAAACTTCGCTACCGCTGACTTTGCCCGGCATCACCACCGCATAATCCACGGCATTATTTCCCTGAATATTTTCCTGCTCTCGATATTGTGAACGTGTAAACAACTGCTCAAGAATCCGACCGAGTTGGATTTCGCCGACAATGCCACGTGTTTTTACACCTGTCATGACTTTTGACAGACTATCCACATCGCTCGCGAGATTGCGCATTTCGCCCAAGCCTTCTTCGACATTTTTCAGATGCAGCGTCACTTGCTCGAAACTTTGTGAAATGCGTCGATTGAGCGTTTCTTGGAGCTTTTCATCAACTGTTTCTTGAATTTGCGAGAGTTTTTTGTCATTATTTTCCTGCAATGCTGTGAATTTCGCATCAAATTTATCCGTCAGATGATTGGATAAGTCGGTCAGATTGGTCGAAATTTTCTCTAGCTTTTGCTCATTTGAGGCTTGCAAATCCTTAAACTGACGGTCAAACTTACTGTTGATATTTTCCGTCAAATTGGACAAATTACTATTCATCGAATTTGACAGGCTCGTCAAATTTCCCGATAATTCCTGACGATTTTGTCCGAGCTGCTGATTAATATCTGAACGCTGCTCAGACAGATTTTGCTGGAGATGATTGAGCTGACTGCTCGTTTTGCTGGTGTCTGCTTTCTTGAAAAAATTGGCCAGCGCAAGCAAAATCAGGAGAATAAGTAAGATAATGATGATAATGTTCATAGTTTCTCCCGCAATTTCGCGATATTTTCGGCAACATCACCTTTGAACACAAAGGAGCCTGCAACAAACACATTGGCGCCAGCATTTTTAGCCTGTTCTATCGTTTCGTCTGTAATACCGCCATCCACTTCAATTTCAAAATTTAAAGCGCGACTTTCCCGAATTTGCGCCAGCTCCGTCACCTTCTCCATCATTTCAGGAATAAAAGATTGACCACCAAATCCTGGATTGACCGTCATGACTAAGACCATATCAACCATTGATAATACTGGCTTTATCATCTCTACTGGCGTCCCCGGATTGATGACCACTGAGGCTTTCATCCCTGCATTTTTGATGGCTTGAAGCGCACCGTGAATATGATGCGTTGCTTCGACATGAATGCTCATACTGTCCGCACCAGCTTTGGCAAACTCCTCCACATATTGCTCAGGGTTTTCAACCATCATGTGAACATCAAAAAAGAGCCTTGTATGCGGTCTCAGTGCAGCAACCACACCTGCACCGAAGGTCAGATTGTTCACAAAATGACCGTCCATCACATCAATGTGCACCAAATCTGCACCAGCGCCCTCTAATTTCTTGACCTCTTCCGCAAATTTGCCAAAATCAGCCGATAAAATCGACGGTGCAATCTTATTTTTTAAGTTCATTTTCCCCTCCATCTTTTCCAATTCCAAAAAATTCCTTATTGATAAAATACAAGCCGACAATCGTAACCGCTATCATTAGAATAAAAGCTCCCCAACGCAGTGGACCAGTCAAGCTATTTTTGAAGATAATCAGCAAAATCCACAGCAAAACCAAGCCAATGAAGCCGAGTTGTTTGAACCATAGATTGTCTTTAAGCTTGTTTTTTTCGTCTTTTGACATAGGTCTCCCTTGTTTTATTGATTTCACTGAGAAGCTGGAGATAATTTTCGTAGCGGCTACTCAAAATTTCATGTTTTTCTAATGCCATTTTAACCTGACATTCTGGTTCGTGGGTATGTGTACATTCACGGAATTTGCAATTCCGGCCGATTTCAGCAATTTCGGGGAAAGCGGCGTTCAAGTCTGGCGCATTATCCACTTCGTAATCTAAGCTCGAAAAGCCTGGCGTGTCTGCGATTAGACCTTCTGCAACCTCGAAAAATTCAACATGTCGCGTTGTATGACGCCCGCGACCAAGCTTTTCAGATGTCTCGCCTGTTTCTAAATTCATTTCTGGAGCAATTTTATTGAGTAAAGTGGTTTTTCCAACACCTGTCTGCCCCATAAAAACAGTTACCTTATCATGCAGAGATTTGACCAATTCGTCAGAGTCAAAGAAGATTTGGTAACCTATATTCTCATAGTTTTCCCTAAATTTTCTCATTTCTGACCAATCTGTCAAAAGGTCCATTTTAGAAATGTAAATCAGCGGTTTGATATGCTTATGCTCCAAAAAAACAAGAAAACGGTCAAGTAAATTCAGCGAAAAATCAGGGCTCACTGTGCTCATCACAATCACTGCCTGGTCAATATTTGCAATCGCAGGGCGTATTAACTGATTTTTTCGCTCATGAAGTGCTAACACATAACCTTCCGAATTTTCCTCAGCAGAAAAATCTACAAAATCACCGACAACAGGCTTCATTCCTTTTTTGCGAAAATTCCCTCGTGCGCGTGTCTGGTAAACTTCTCCGTTGGACTCGATATAGTAAAAACCCGCTAAAGATTTGACAATACGTCCATTTTTAATCATAACTCATTATACCAAAAAATAAGCGCTTTTTTGTATTATTCTTCATTTTTCTTCTGACATATTTTCACATTTTTCACTAAGATGGCAGGATAGTGTTGTCCTAGGAAAGCTGGAAATTCTTGTACTATCGTTAATTGTTACTCTTTTCTTCATGCAAAATATGATAGACACCTCCTACTTCAATACTTAGTTTCACCCTCTGAAATGGCGAAAAAGCTGTAAAATTCGTGAAAATATGATAAAATAGGCTAGAATAACAGATAGGAGCATTATTTTGGCTGAAATCGAAGAACTAAATGACCAAATGCGCGTTCGGCGCGAAAAGATGGACAAATTGCGTGAGGCGGGGATTGACCCTTTTGGACACAAATTTTCACGGACACACAACTCGGCAGAACTGCACGCCCAATTTGACGAGAATACAAAAGAGGAATTACTAGAAAAAAACCTGACCGCGACGATTGCTGGACGGATGATGACAAAGCGCGGCAAGGGAAAAGTCGGTTTTGCTCACTTGCAGGACCGTGAAGGACAAATCCAGATTTATGTGCGCAAAGATGAAGTCGGCGAGGAAAATTATGAGCTTTTCAAGACAGCTGACTTGGGGGATTTCCTCGGTGTTGACGGCGAAATCATGAAAACAGACACTGGCGAGGTGACAATCAAGGCGACTCATCTGACCTTTTTGTCAAAAGCACTGCGTCCTTTGCCTGAAAAATGGCATGGTCTGACCGACACGGAAACACGCTATCGCAAGCGTTATCTGG
>JAJXWC010000090.1 GCA_021781855.1 Bacillota bacterium
CCGATCTGTGCGCTTTTTCTTGACCAGGGGATGGATGAAGTGCGCAAATTCATTTATCGTGTGGTTATTCCGCATGTAAAAGCGAATGACTATGTAAAAATAGTTGATTACAAAACGGAACTTCAGGAGATTTTGCAAGTTGGTGGTGAAACGACCATTTCTTACAAAATTCTTGAAGAAACTGGGCCAGCGCATGACCGAGAATTTGTAGCAAGTGTATCAAACGAAGGACGAGAACTCGGACGCGGCATGGGAAAATCAAAGAAGATTGCTGAGCAGAGGGCTGCGGAAAATGCGATTAAGGGGCAAATCCGTAGTTAAGATAGAGCGGATTTACGAAAAAATATGTATTTAAAGAAAATGGAAATCGTTGGTTTCAAATCTTTTGCTGACCGAACGAAAATAGAATTTGACCAGGGAGTAACGGCGGTTGTCGGCCCGAATGGCTCTGGTAAATCGAATATTGTCGAAAGCTTGCGCTGGGTGCTCGGTGAGCAGTCTGCGAAATCTTTGCGTGGCGGTAAAATGCCGGACGTGATTTTTGCGGGGACAGAGAAGCGGCGTGCGCTGAATTATGCAGAGGTTATTGCGCATTTTGATAATGCAGATGATTACTTGGCGGGACATAACGATGATGACGAAGTGGTTATCACGCGGCGGCTTTATCGCAATGGTGACTCAGAATTTTTGATTAATGGACGAAAATGCCGGCTGAAGGATATTCATGATTTGTTCACGGATACAGGACTCGGTCGGGATAGTTTGTCGATTATTTCACAAGGAAGAATTGAGTCTGTTTTTAATTCGAAACCTGAGGAGCGGCGTGCTATTTTTGAGGAAGCGGCTGGTGTTTTGAAATACAAAAATCGGCGAGCGGAAACAGAAACGAAATTGACTTCAACACAGGATAATTTGGACCGACTGGAAGATATTATTTTTGAGTTGAATGGACAGCTTGTGCCCTTGCAGGCTCAACGTGATGTAGCTTTACGCTTTCGGGAATTAGATGGTGCGCGTGAAGAATTGGCATTGTCGGTGTTGGTGGGACAGCTTGTTGCTGAAAAAAATCAATTTGATGAAACAAAAGTTCGTTTGACGGAGATTTTAGCGAATTTGACGGCTTTGTCAGAAAGGCAGAAAGACTACGATACCGCGCTTTCTGAATTACGAGACCGACGAAATGTAGTTGAACGTGAGCAAGAAAAACGACGTTCCGAATCGCTAACATTAACAGAATTAAAATCCGATTTGACACGGAAAATCGAGCTTTTTGATGTACAGAAAAATTCATCAGAAAAGTCGGCTGCTGAACGTGAAGCACGCTTGACGGATTTGACAGAAAAAATAGCACGTTTAACAGCAGATTTGACGGAAAATGAGCAGAAATTAGCAGTATTGACTGATGAAAAAGCTGCTTTAGACGAGGAACTCGGTCATTTAGCCGAAGCTCTTGCAAACTTATCAGAAGCGCCAGAGACTGTGATTGAACGGCTACGAGACGAATTTGTCCAACTCGTTAGTCAGGAAGCAGAATTTTCAAACCGAATCGTCAAAAATACGGCTGAAATTGAAAATCTGACGCGCAGGCAGCTTGAAGCGGACGAATCAACGCGTGAGAATGCTGAAAAATTTACCGCAGTGAGTGCAGAATTGTCAGAAGCTGAACAGCAAATCAAAGTTTTAAGCTTTGAAATTGCTCAACTTTTAAACATTTTTGAACGTACATCAGCAGAAGAAAAGACGCAAAATGAAACGGAACGTCTTGCACAAAATGAAATGTATGACCGTCTGCAAGAATTAAATCAACAAAAAGCGCGCTTAGCAAGCTTGGAAAATATTCGAGATAGTCATAGCAACTTATTTGCGGGTGTGCGCGGTGTGATGCAAAATCAGACACAAATCGGTGGTATCGTTGGTGTTGTTGCTGATTTGCTGAGTTTTGATAGTAAATATACGACAGCGATTGATATTGCGCTTGGCGGTGGTAGTCAAAACATTGTGACAGAAGATGAAAATGCGGCAAAACGTGCGATTGCTTTTTTGCGGGAAAAGCGGCTTGGACGTGCAACTTTTCTGCCTTTGACAACGATTAAGCCACGTGAATTGAGCAATTATAATCGTGTGAGTTCGATGAAAGGCTTTATTGATACAGCACTCAAACTCGTGAATTTCGATAAGCGGCTTTACAATGCGGTTTCGAGCTTACTTGGTACAACAATTATTGTGGATACAGCGGAAAACGCAACGTCGATTGCACGGGCAATGAATTATACAGTGCGAATTGTAACGCTTGACGGCACGCAGATTAATCCTGGGGGGGCGTATGCTGGTGGTGCTGGTAAACGAAATTCAACAACATTTACAAATGTTGAAATCGAAGAACTGCAAGCACAGATTGTCCAGTCTGAAAATCAGTTAAGAACAGCAGAAAAGGCGGTTCAGGCAGCACAAGCAGCTAAGGCAGAATTAAATCGTCAACTGGCTGACCTTAAAGCTCAAGGCGAAGAAAAACGATTTGACGAAAAAACGTTAAACTTGAAAATTGAGCAATTAAGCGAACAAAAAGCAGATTTGACTCAACTTGTGCAACAAGCGGACGGCGAACAGCAAGCAAAAATTTTGGCGGATTTGTCAAATGACAATGAAAAAATGGCTGCTGAAATTGCTAAAATTTCCCAAAGAAAAAATGAAATTGACCAAGAGCTTGAAGTGGTCAAATCCAGTAGCCAAGCGCAAAATGAGTTGAAAGACGAAAAAAATCGCGCTTTGAATACGGCTAAATTGCGATTGTCCGAGACGACAAGTGAACTTCGGTTTGCCGCGCAAGAAAAAAAGCGTCTTGAAAATGATTTAGCTAATTTGCGCGATGAGCAACGGCATTTGACCAGTTTGTCAAATCCGCAAACGGCTTTTGACAGTGCCACACGTGAAAAATTTGCAGGACAGCTTTTCGAAACGGAACAAAAACTGCAGGAAATTTCTGTCAAATTAGTTAGTTTGAAATTTGAACGAGAAGATTTGTCTGCCCAAATGGAAGATTTGGAACAGCATAATCATGATTTTATTGAACAAAATCAAACGCTGAACAATCAGAAAACACGGCTTGAAATTCAGCTTGAACAGTCAGAAAAAACACTTTATGACAAGCAAAATCAGTTGAATAGTGATTATGAAATGAGTTTTGAAGCAGCACAGGAGAAAGCTCAGGTGCTTGATGATTTAAGCTCAGCCGAAAATGAATTGAAAAAAATCGAACGTCAGATTCGTGCGCTTGGCTCGGTCAATCTTGATGCCATTACGCAATTTGACGAAGTTAATGACCGTTATCAATTTTTGAATAGCCAAAAAGAAGATTTGACAGAAGCAAAAAATTTACTTTTAGGCACCATTAATGATATGAACGATGAAGTGAAAATCCGCTTTAAATCAACTTTTGATGCCATTCGTAGTAGTTTTAAGTTGACTTTTTCACAAATGTTTGTCGGAGGTTCTGCTGACCTTGAATTAACCAGTGATGATTTGCTTAATGCTGGTGTGGAAATCAATGTTCAACCGCCAGGAAAAAAACTTGCCAGTCTTAATCTTATGAGTGGCGGTGAAAAAGCTCTGACTGCTTTAGCGCTGATTTTTGCTATTCTTCGGGTGCGTACAGTGCCTTTTGTCGTACTTGACGAAGTTGAAGCTGCTCTTGATGAAGCAAATGTCAAACGTTTTGGGGATTATATGAACCATTTTGATAACAGCAATCAATTCATCGTTGTTACGCACCGCAGAGGGACAATGGCAGCTGCAGGAGCGATGTATGGCGTCACAATGGCAGATGCTGGTGTGTCTAAAATTTTATCCGTTCGATTGGAAGAAAATAACTGATTTTGTTATAATTAAGCTATTCTCAAGGTTTTTATGATAAACTTGAAAATTGGAAATTAAGCAGAATTTTGCTAATAAGAGGCAGTATAGCCTTCTCACTCCAAAAATAAATGAAGCAGAGACTTATTCAATGGGCGTTTCGCCTCCCATTGAGTTTAAGGTACAACCTTACGTCTGCGCTATCCATTGCGCTATCTCCACGGTAGTCATAATTGCGAGCAGTTGAAGCTACGAGGAAGAAAAAGCAATGGGCATCTTAGTGCTAAAGTGCGCTAAGACTTTGGTACAGTTGAGTGGGTTTAGCAGTACTGCTGAGATAAAAACAGAGGTTTAGAAGTGAAAAAAATATTATCAAGCATTCATACTCGAGCAGGAATTATCTGGTATTCAGTATTCTTTATCTGGCTGAAGACGATGCTAGCGTATTTCTTAGTTTTTCAAGGCTTGCATAGTGTTAATCCAGCAGATTATATTCTTATGGTCGTTAATCCTATCGGTTTTACGGCTTTCTTCATGTGTTTAACACTTTTCGTTAAAAGAAAGCAACTCTTTTATCTTGGTGTTCTCATTTGGAATTTGATTGGAAGTCTGCTTGTGTATGGTAATATTCTTTATTACCGAGAATTTTCTGACTTTCTGTCGATTAACACGATTTCAGGTGGTGCAGGAATGGTTGGCAAAGGTTTTGATTTGGCCTCTATTCCAGTTCATTGGTTTGACATTATTTTTTGGCTTGATGTAATTGTTTTTGTTACACTCTTTATTTTGAAAAAAATCAAAATGGATGAACGTCCTTATGGGGCCTATCGTGCATTTAAGCAAGTCAGTGTTTCGCTCATGATTTTTGGTATTACTTTCTGGGGCGGCGATATGACTGAACATCGACTGGTTTCAAGACAAGCACAATATGATGATACTTATGTGGTGCGTTATCTGGGGCTTGGTCCGTGGCTGGTGACCGATGGCTGGTACACCCACGTTGCCAATCAGGCGCGCGCGCTTGCCTCAAAATCAGATTTTACTAAAGTACAGGATTATATTAAAAATAACCGTTATTTAGCACCAGATGTTAAAATGGTTGGTATTGCAAAAAACCGAAATGTCATTGAGATTCATCTGGAAAGTTTCCAGCAGGATTTAATTAACCTCAAAGTTAACGGACAAGAAGTCACACCATTTCTTAATTCTTTGTACAATAACAATCCTTCCGTTTATTCGTTTTCTAATTTCTTTAACCAAGTGGGACAAGGAAAAACATCTGATGCAGAAAATATGCTGGAAACGTCAACCTTTGGGCTTCCAACAGGTTCTCTTTTCACTTCTTTGGGAAATTCACAAACTTTCCAATCCATGCCTGCGATTCTGAATCAAACAGACGGATATTCTTCAGCCGTTTTTCACGGGAATGTCGGATCGTTTTACAATCGAATCAATGTTTATCGCAACATGGGCTATCAGAATTTCTTTGACCAATCCTTCTGGAGTATGAATGCTCAGGATTCCACAGCTTGGGGAATCAAGGATAAATATCTGTTTGCGGATTCAATCCCATATTTGGAGCAGCTTCAGCAGCCGTTTTATGTCAAGTATTTGACGGTAACTAACCACACGCCTTATACGGGGCTTGAAAAGAATGAAGAAGATCCTGCATTAGTCACTAATTCGGGAGATGCTGTTGTGGATAATTATTTCCAAACTGCACATTATCTTGACCAATCTGTTGAAGAATTCTTTAACTATCTCAAAGCTTCAGGGCTTTATGATAAGTCCGTGATTGTCCTTTATGGTGACCATTATGGAATTTCTGGTTCTGATACTAAAGCCTTCGCTCCATATTTAGGTATTAATCCTGATAATTGGACAGATTATGACAATACAATGATGCAGCGCGTTCCGTTTATGATTGATATTCCAGGGATGAAAGACGGGCATATCATCAATGAGTATGCAGGTGAAATTGATGTGATGCCTACACTTGAACACTTGCTAGGAATTAATACACAAAGCTACATTCAATTTGGACAGGATCTTTTTTCCAACAACCGGCAACAATTTGTCGCCCTACGAAATCAAGGCTGGGTGACACCAACCATTACAAAGCCAAGCGGAACAAGTACGGTTTACTATGATACAAAGACGGGACAACCGCTTACGTTGAGTGCGACGCAACAAACATATGCCAACAATATTCAAAGTCAGGTAACCACACTTTTGTCAATGTCGGATACGCTTAATACGGAGGATTTACTTCGTTTCTATACACCGACCGGATTTACCACAGTGGACTCGAGTCAATATTCTTATTCAGTCAATTCAACAAAACAAAGGCTAAGTCAACAACAAGATAATTTGAAGGCAAAATCAACTTCTCTGCTTTCAGAAAATCATGGTATTTCAAGCCAAGATTTGTTCAAAACCGATGAACCGATATTGAGTGACCAACTGGAAAAACTTCGTGATAATACGATTCCAAGTACAGGGGTTCAGACAAGCAGCGCAAATAAGAGTACACAGCACTCAAGTTCAGCAGCCTCAAAATAGAAAGGAGATAAAACATGCAATCAGGATATTTTCAGCCGCTTCATAATCAATTTAAAATCGCTTGGATGTGGTGGGTCATTCTCCTTTCCTTTCAGCAAGTGCTTTACTATGAAAATAATTTGCAGATGAATGGACTTTTGTATGCTTTGATTGTCCTCATCATTGCCTATTTATATTTTCTCATTCGGCAGCGCCGGTTTTTCGCCTCAGCGCATCACTTGTACTTCACAAGGGATTTTCGCTTGGGGATGATTAATATTGACCTTTCTCACATTACAACCGTAACTTTGAAGAAAAATCGTTTCCGTTTTGTCTATGCAGGCAAAGAGTATCATTATTTTGTCTTCGGCAAATCGCATAAACTTTTAGAAGAATTATTAAAGGAAAATGAAGTTGAATACAATCTTTCACAATCCCAAAAAGCTTAGAATATTTTGGTCCTCAGTCTTTGCGCTTATCTGGCTGGGGACTAATCTTTATGTTATTAGTCAAACGCCGCACTGGAACGAAAAGTATATTACCGCTTTTGTATTAGGAAATTTGTGCGTTTTTATTGCAGCGGCTTACATGGTTTTCGTTTACCAAGCAGCAAAAAAAATTCAAATTCTTGAACAAGAAAAAATCAAGCGTTTTTACAAAATCTCTATGTGGGTTTTGGGCTTAGCCATGCTTTTTGTTCCCTTTTTCTTTATCATTCATGTGCCGGACAGTGCACATAATTGGGACTTTTTCGAAATTTTTGTCAACACTAGCCAGCTTCATGGGCGCTCTTTCAGCAATTTACCGATGACGGAAAATGAATTATTATATTTTCTACGTTATCCGAATAATCAATTTTTCGGGATTGTTTATAATACGCTCTTTGGTCCTTTGGGAACCACGCTAAAAATTTGGGTTTTGACTGTGGTTTCAGCCGTTTTGACCAGTTCGTCAGTGCTTGCTGGTTCACTTTTAATCAAAAAAATCAGTTCTGTCAAAATGGCGTTGCTTTTTAACATCGTCGCTTTTGGCTTTCTGCCGTTTTATGTCTATGGGGCACAATTTTACACAGATACGGCATCATTGCCCTTTGTCATTTTTGGGCTTTTGTTCATGGTTTATGCTGTCCTAGCAGACAAATTAAGCCGTCAGATTGCGTGGTGGATACTTGCCTGTCTCGTTGTTTTTGTTGGCTATAATATTAAACCGACCGTGCTCATTCCGATGATTGCTGTCTTTGCTTTTTTGTTGTTCAATCGCAAATGGAAAAAGCTGCTCATTATGTTGCCACTTGCGGCTATTCTCTTTTTCGGTGTACATGAAGGTGTCAAAGCTACTATTTCTACAGAACCAGCCTTTTCACAAGCCAACAATAATCGTTACAATCTGCCACTCATGCATTGGGTTGCTATGTCATTCGCTCCTGAAAATAAATGGGGCGGCTTTAATCCAGATGTGCTTGCTTATTCTGAAAGTTTTCCTAATTATGCGGCGAAAAATGTAGCCGATAAAGCACTCTTCATCAAAAATCTTAAGAAAATGGGAGTGGGCGGTGTTGCCCTCCAACTTTGGCGCAAGATTAGCTATACTTGGTTTAACGGTGATTTAAGTGACTTCTTCTATACTTATCATCATCAAAATCCTTTCCTGTTCCGTTATTTTGATTGGACATCGTTTAATAGCAGTCAGGGTAATATTACAGGCTGGTTGTTGATTAAAGCTGCACAAACGCTCTATTGGATTGCGCTTGTACCGCTAATGTGGTATGAAATTTTTCTCGGTATTTTTAAAAAACACAAGACAATCTGGTTCGTCATCGGCCTGTCAATGGTTGGTTTGACTGCTTTCTTGTTACTTTGGGAAGCTAATTCGCGGTATCTGTATAATTTTGCTCCAATTATGCTTATTCTTGCAACTATGGGCTTGGTTGATTTTCTAAATCGAAAAAAGAAAGAGGTGGAAAGTGAAAGCACTGAGTAAAATCATGCACCGCACCCTTCTCATTCTTTTTGCAGGAGCATTTATTTTCATGCTCCTACAGCCATACACAGACACCGGATTTATTGAGCCGATTAGTGTCATAATTCTTGCGATTGCCCTCTTTTTTCTGGTACGCTTTCTCTATCGCAAATTGGTTTTGTGGGATAAAAAACGGCTAAAAATTCTGTTTTTTGTGCTATTTGCCTTTTTTGTTCTTGGACAAATTCTTTGGGTTAATCTAGCACATGTTGGGCTTTTTGGAGACCCTTGGCACATTCAGGCACAGGCAACACGGCTCATGCAAGGAAATCATACGTGGGACATTTGGATTTTACAGTATCCTAATCTTGTGCCACTTGTGGCGTTGGAAATGAGTTTCATTAAGCTGGCAAGTCTTTTGCACGTCAGCTTTTATGCTGTTTTTTATGGATTCAATATTCTAATTAACAGCCTCATTTGGCTTGTTGTTTCGCGGATTTTGTGGCGAAAAAAGCCTGTTCTAG
>JAJXWC010000091.1 GCA_021781855.1 Bacillota bacterium
ATGGCTTTTGAATCAGGTAATCACTTATGGCGCGATTGCTGGCGTTATCATTTTTCAACCTGAAATCAGGCGAGCATTGGAGAGTTTAGGGCGGACAACAACAATTTTTGTGCCAACGAAAAAGGGAAGTAAAGACGGGCATATTGCAGCTTATGAAAAATCCTTTGCTTATATGAGCGAACGAAAAATTGGTGCGCTGATTGCGATTGAACAAGCACAAAATCTGAACGAATTCGTGTCAACGGGAATCCGGCTTGATGCGGATATTTCTAGCGAGCTAATCATCAACATTTTTATCCCGAATACACCGCTTCATGACGGTGCAGTCATTGTTCAGGGGGATAAAATCGCGGTCACATCGGCTTATTTGCCGCTAACTGAAAAATCAGGGATTTCAAAGCAGTTTGGTACACGGCATCGTGCAGCGATTGGACTTTCGGAGGTTTCAGATGCGCTGATTATTGTGGTTTCTGAGGAAACAGGCGGTATTTCAGTGGCACATAATAGCGAATTTTTTGCGGATATTTCCAAAGAAAGATTTCATGAGCTTTTGGTGAATATTTTAACACCGGCAGCAGATAAGGAGTCAAAAAATGGGAAATAAATTTTTTACTTCGAAAATTTTTTACATTCTGACTTCCATTTTCTTTGCTATTGTCCTTTTTTTCAATGCAAGTGCGATAGCTATTCGCAATGATGGCGTGAGTAATAACGGCGAGATTTACACTGCGACTGTTGAAAATGTGCCGATTGAGCTAAAATATGATACAAGCAAATATTTTGCTAGTAGCACGGTAACTTCGACAACGGTTCATCTTTCAGGCTACAATCGCCTTCAGGTACTCAATGAAGAAAATCCAGATACAAGGAATTTTTACCTAAGTATCGACTTGACAAATGTATCAGTGGGGACAAAACTAATTCCCATCCGCGTTGAGCAGCTTTCTACAGGAGTCAATGCGCAATTGGAACCTGCTTCGGCGAGCATAACGCTAGAGCCGAAAGTTGTGCAGGAATTTGAAGTGACACCAAAAGTTGAACCGGCTCAGATACCATCTGGCTTTAAAGTTAATTCGATGGATTTATCAGATACCACGGTGCAAGTAACAGCAGGTAAAGAAAGTATCAAGAAAATCAAAACAATCGAAGCTGATTTGCCAAGTGCAGTGATGCTGACTGACGATTTTTCGGGAATTGTCGCCTTGCGTGCTGTTGATGCCAATGGAAAAACACTTCCTGCGCAAATCAGCCCGAACACGACTAGAATGAAAGTAAGTGTCGAAAAGCTGTCAAAAGAAGTTCCCGTAAAAGTTAAAATAACAGGGGCGCTTGATAGCAGTTTATCCAGTATGAAAACGAGCCTTTCACAAGATACGGTACAAATCTTGGGCGAACAAGCGGCATTGGACAAGATAAACAATATTGAAGTTGAAGCAGATGTTTCAGGGGTCACACAAGGCAAGCAAATCAAAGTAAATCTGCAGGCCGCTGATGTTACTGTTCATCCGCAAACGATTACGGTGACTTTGACACCAGTTAAAAAATAAGTGATTGATTTGACCTATTGTCAAATTTGATAATGATTTAGCTTAGTTAAGCAAATATTAAAGATGAAACAGAGCTTAAGCTCTGTGGATTCACCAACTCGGTCAAGCGAAATTAGTACATGCTGCTGAGAAAAAAGTAAGAAAGAAAAACTAAAAAAATGGGTAAATATTTTGGTACGGACGGTGTCCGCGGAGAAGCAAATGTTGAATTAACACCAGAAATGGCATTCAAATTAGGACGTTTTGGCGGCTTTGTCCTTAGCCAACATGAAACAAAAACACCAAAAGTTTATGTGGCACGCGACACGCGGATTTCAGGACAGATGTTGGCAACGAGCTTGATTTCAGGCTTGCTTTCAGTCGGCATCGAGGTTTATGACCTTGGTGTGATTGCGACTCCTGGGGTTGCTTATTTGGTCAAAAAAGACGGCGCTTCGGCAGGGGTCATGATTTCCGCTAGCCATAATCCTGCTTTGGACAACGGCATCAAGTTTTTCGGCGGCGATGGCTACAAGCTTGAAGATGCAAAAGAATTAGAAATCGAAGCCTTGATTGATGCACCGACAGACAGTTTGCCACGTCCATCGGCTGAGGGACTGGGGATTTTACATGACTACATTGAGGGTGTGCGCAAGTACCAAGCTTTTTTGAAGTCAACTGCAGAAGGGGATTTTACAGGCTATAAGGTCGTGCTGGACTGCGCCAATGGTGCGTCATATACGAGTGCACGTGCTGTATTTGCCGACCTTGATGCCGAGCTGACTGTCATTGGTGAAAATCCTGATGGGCTGAATATCAATGTCAAAGTCGGCTCAACGCACCCTGAACAAATGGCAGCAAAAGTCGTTGAGACAGGGGCAAATATTGGACTTGCCTTTGACGGAGATGCCGACCGTCTTATCGCAGCAGATGAAAAAGGTCAAATCGTGGACGGTGATAAAATCATGTATATCGTCAGCAAATATCTCAACAGTCAAGCTAAACTTGCACAGAACACCGTGGTTACGACAGTTATGAGTAATCTTGGCTTCCACCTTGGACTTGAAGCCGAAGGATTAAATTCGGTTGTAACTGCTGTTGGCGACCGTTATGTCGTTGAAGAAATGAAAAAACATCATTACAATTTTGGCGGTGAGCAGTCTGGACACATGATTTTTCTGGATTACAATACAACGGGTGATGGGCAGCTTTCGGCAATTCAGCTCCTTAAAGTCTTGCGCGAAACGGGAAAATCCCTCTCTGAACTCGCAAGTGAAGTCACGATTTATCCGCAAAAACTAACGAATATCCGTGTGGCAAATAATGCCGCAAAAGATGGTGCAATGGACGTTCCAGCAATTAAAGCCATCATTTCAGAAATGGAAACAAAAATGAACGGTAAAGGTCGAATCCTTGTCCGTCCAAGCGGGACAGAACCCCTCTTGCGTGTTATGGCAGAAGCACCGACTCAAGCAGAGGTCGATGAAGTTGTAGATACGATTTCCGCAGTTGTTGAGCAAGAAATTGGTGTGAAATAGTAGAATCAGTGAAACATACAAAAAAAACCGTGAAAACGGTTTTTTTCATTGGAATGAAATGATAAAAGTCAGTAATATCAACGTTTCTGACGCCGAGCAAATTCGGTAAAACGAAACTTATCAACTTGGTGTCGACTTTCGGTATATTGAAAGGGGGTGTTATCTGCCAAGTAGACGTGCGATTTTACTGAGACAACATGTCGGTCCATTGGATTTAAGTCCAAAAGTTCGAAGTCCTCTTCGCTTGCAAAATCAACTGTAATTTCTTTTTGCGCATAAGCAATTTCTAAGCCCAAACTATCTTCTAAATATTCATAAGTTGAATCCATTGCATGTTCACGGGTTAGTTCAGGGGCATAATCACAACGGAAAAAGTCGCGGTCAAGAATAGTATATTTGCCATCCAATTTACGTCGCCGCAGAATATGATAAGCCTCACATCCCACAGGAAAATCAGTCAAAGTTGCCAACTTTTCGTCCATTTCAATCGTACCGAAAATAAGTACCTCCGTTTCGCTTTCCAAATGCATTGAAGTGCGAAGTTCTTTGAAAGAGGTCAAGCCAGTAATCGGAAAAAGAAGTTTTTTATGCGGAATAACCATACTTCCAAAACCATGCCTTTGTTGAATCATTCCATTATCAGCTAAAATTTTAAGAGCTTGTCGAACGGTAGCGCGAGAAACTTTATAAATCTTTGAAAGCTCATTTTCACTAGGAAGAAGCTCATTTTCCTTGTAAATGTCATCGAAAATTTTCTTTTCTAAATCCTGCAAAATCACTTCGTATTTTTTCATAATACATATTATATCAAAAAAAAGATAGTTAGCGCTTGCTGAAACCGTTTTTATTTGATATAATAAATTTGTTCGAGAGGTTGTACGAACAAGTAGTTTAAAAGTGAGGAGAATTAAATGTTCGGCTTTGGTAAAAAGAAAACGCTGCAAGATGATAAAACGCTTTATGCTCCGCTTGCTGGCGAGGTTATCGAACTTGAAAAAGTTTCTGACCCTGTATTTGCGAAAAAAATCATGGGAGACGGTTATGCCGTTCAACCAACGAGTGACAAGATTTTTGCTCCTGTTTCAGCAAAAGTGGCGCTGGTTCAAGGACATGCACTCGGTTTTGTTCGTGCAGATGGGCTTGAGGTATTACTCCATGTCGGTATTGACACAGTAAGTCTGAATGGCGCACCATTTAATTTCAAAGTTAAGGTTGGCGATATTGTTGATGGCGGCGAAGAAGTCGGCACAGTAGATTGGACAAAAGTTGAAGCTGCAGGTCTTGAAAAGACAACAATGGTCATTTTCACAAATACGGCGGATAAATTGAATAGTTTTGATGTCAATTATGGCGTAGCAGCTGCGGGCGCACAAGTCGGCGGTGCAAGCGTCAAATAAGTTTTTGGGAAAAATTTTTCCCACGTAGTTATTGTTTATTAATTTTTAGCTCGTGTAGCCAATACGAGCGAAAGGAGAACTTATGGCAGATTATTCACAACTGGCGACAGAAATTATCGCCGGCGTTGGTGGCGCTGAAAACGTCACAAAAGTTATTCACTGCATCACTCGTCTTCGCTTTACTTTGAAGGATAAAGATAAAGCTGACAAAGAGACGCTTGAGAAACTCTCGGCACCTGGTGTTCCAGCTGTTACAGCACTTTATAATGCAAACTTGAACCAATACCAAGTGGTTATTGGACAAGCGATTGATGATGTTTATGATGCTGTTGTTGACCAGCTTCCTAGTGGGCTTGCAGGTGGTGAAACTGATGCAGATGATGGTGTAGGCGCACCTGAGGGCGGAAGCAAAAATCCACTTGCACGTGCTTTCCAGACTGTTATTGGTATCATCACTGGTTCAATGATTCCAATCATTGGTCTCTTGGCTGCAGGTGGTATGATTAATGGTATCTTGAATATGTTCATCAAGGGCAATAATATCTTTAATGTTATTGATGCTTCAAATTCAACGGCAAAAATCATCGGCACGATGGCAATGGCACCTTTCTATTTCTTGCCTGTTCTTGTTGGTTTCTCAGCAGCTCGCGTGCTTGCACCTAAAGATACTTCCTTACCATTTATCGGTGCGGCTATCGGCGGATTCATGATTGACCCTAACTTGACAGCGCTTGTTGCTGCTCCAGTAGTTGGCTTCAAAGATGGTGCTGCTGTGATGGGTAATGCTCCTGTTGTTGCAAAATTGCTTGGTGTTACATTTAATACTTCATATTTTGGCATTCCTGTTGATTTACCAAGTTATGCTTATACGATTTTCCCAATCATCGTGGGTGTGGCTATCGCTAAACCTGTCAATGCTTGGTTGAAGAAAGTTTTGCCTTTGTCACTACGTCCTATCTTCCAACCTATGATTACTTTCTTCGTTGGTTCTTCATTGGTCTTGCTGCTTGTCGGTCCTGTTATTTCAACAATTTCTTCTGGACTTTCAAACGTTATTGACTGGTTACTTGGACTTAATCTGGGAATTGCAGGGATTATCGTTGGTGGTCTCTACCAGACATTGGTTATCTTTGGATTGCACTGGTTGGTTGTTCCGCTTATCTCTCAACAAATCGCAACAACTGGTGAGTCTTCACTTAACATGATTGCTTCATTTACAATGTTAGCACAAGGTGCTGGTGCGCTTGCTGTCTTTCTTAAATCTCGCAAGGCAGACCTCAAAGGTTTGGCATTGCCAGCCGCTATCTCTGCATTTGCTGGTGTTACTGAACCCGCTATGTATGGTATCAACTTGAAGTATCTTCGTGTATTCTGGATGAGCTCTATTGGTGCGGCTGTTGGTGCAGGTATCGGTGGCTTCCTAGGTCTTCATATGTATGGTTTCTCTGGCTCATTAGTTGGTTTCCCTAATTTCTCTGCAACGCATAATCCATTGACTCATGCAGCTGGTAATCCTAATAACTTCTTGATTTTCTGGATTGCTTCTGCAGCCTGTGTTATTGTAGCAATGACTCTCGTTTGGATGTTTGGTTATAAGGACACTGATGTCATGGGTGCTGGTAAAGAAAAGAAGAATGTTTTCAAAGATGCTATTAATTAATTGAATACTTCTACACGGAGTAGTTTAGGAGGAAACTCCAGCTACTCTTTTTTTGAGAGGTTATGGAAGGGAGATGGATTTGACGGAAAAAGATTGGGTTTTGAAATTTGACGAATTTGTCAAAGGAAAAACAAGTCTAGCTCAAGAAGCATTAATGACCTTGGGAAACGGCTATTTAGGCTGGCGAGGCGCGCCTGTTTGGTCGCAAGCATCCGATGAACATTACCCTGGGTTATATCTTGCTGGTGTATTTAATCAAACAAAGACTGAAATTTCAGGACAAAATGTGGTTAACGAGGATTTGGTCAATTTTCCTAATCCTCAGTTGATGAGGCTCTTTATCAATGACAAACTTGTTAAATTTGATGAATTGCCCCTTGTCAAACGTGAAGCGATGCTTGATTTTAAAACAGGTTTGTTGTCAGAATCTTACATTGTTCAGCTTCCAGAAGGATTACTTGAATTTTCTACTTGCAAAGCTGTTGACCCTTTGAATTTCCATTGTTTGGGTTTTTCAGGGCGGATTTCAGCAAATTTCTCGGCAAATGTTCGACTCGAAAGTTTAATTGATGCCGCTATTCTTAATCAAAATGTTGAGCGTTATCGCGATTTTGATAGTAAAGAATTTGATACGATAAGTCTGATGCCTCATTTGCTTCTTGCTAAAACGCGCACGACAGAGATTGAATTTGCAATCGCAGTTCATACATTTGTTAATGAAAAAAGTTGTACACAAAGTACTGGTACAAACCCAGAACAGTTGTTGGAAGTTTTCGAAACAAAAATAGGACCAGAATGCCCCATTACTTTTAGAAAAATGATGGCGGTGGCAACGAGCAATGAAACGGCGAACATAGACGAGTTTGTAACGCAGGCACTCTCTGAAATGACTTGGGAAAAATTGCGCACCAATAGTGAAAATTATTGGAAAGAAGTCTGGGAGACAGCAGATATTGTTGTTGATTCTGATGATGAAGATTTGCAGCGTAATATAAGATTGAATATCTTTCATATTCGGCAAGCAGGACAAGCTCAGGCTAATCCCTACTTAGATGCGTCGATAGGTTCTCGTGGCTTGACGGGAGAAAGTTATCGGGGGCATATTGTTTGGGATGAACTATTTTTTATTCCTTATTATGTGGCAAATGACCCTGAAACTGCGCGTGCTTTGCTTCGTTATCGCATAAAGAGATTACAAAAAGCACAGGAAAACGCCAAAATTGATGGTGAAGTGGGAGCGATGTATCCACTTCAATCGGGAATTATTGGTGATGAACAGGCCCAATTTATCCATCTTAATCCTGTGAGTCAAAAATGGGACCCTGACCATTCACGTTTGCAGCGGCACACATCGCTTGCAGTGGTTTATAATTTCTGGATTTATACGCAAGTAACTCAAGATTTTAGTGTTATGGATGAAGGCGGACTTGAAGTTTTGATTGAGACAACAAAGTTTTGGCTCAACAAGGTTCGTCTTGGGGCAGACGGGCGCTATCATTTGTCGGGAGTTATGGGACCTGATGAATATCATGAAGCTTATCCTGATGCGTCAGAAGCCGGGATTACGGATAATGCTTATACCAATCTCATGTTAGTGTGGTCACTAAATTGGCTAATAGAGTTGTCAGCACAATATTCAGTTGATGAAGCAGTATTAGATAAAGCACATGAAGTGGCACGAAAACTCTTTTTGCAAATTCGCACAGACGGTGTTATTGCACAGTATGACGGCTTTTTTGAGCTCCAAGAAGTTGATTTTGCAGCCTATAAGGAAAAATACGGCGACATTCATCGTATTGACCGTTTGATGAAAAGTGAAGGCATTTCGCCAGACCAATATCAGTTGGCAAAACAAGCCGATTTGCTCATGACGATTTATAACTTGGGAAGTGAAAAAACGAAGCAACTCGTTGAACAACTTGGCTATCATTTGCCTGAAAACTGGTTGCAACTCAATCAAGATTATTATTTGTCACGAACGGTGCATGGTTCAAGTTTGTCACGACCTGTTTATGCAGGAATTGAGGCTCAGCTTGGACGGATTGAAACAGCACTGGAGTTTTTAAAGCTTTCGCTTGGAGCAGATTTGTATGATATTCAAGGTGGTACAACGGCTGAGGGAATTCATCTTGGAGTGATGTGTGAGTGTTTGTCACTCATCCAAAGGGAAATAGCGGGTGTTGATTTGCGCTATGGCAAGATAAATGTCCAGCCAAATCTTCCGAAAAATTGGCGGAGGGTCAGTTTTTCACAACAATTTCGCGGCATAAAAATTCGGTTTGATTTTACGGAAAAAGAATTGAGCCTGCAAGCAGATGATGACCTTGTTATTTTTGCAAACGGACAGGAAATTCAGCTTTTGAAAAATCAGACGAGAAAAATCAAGATTTGAAAAATTTTTTGAAAAGAGAGAGAACTATGACAGAAATAGATTGGTCAATTAAATACGAAACGTTAGCTACTGGCAAACGTTCATACGGACAAGAGTCCTTGATGACTTTGGGAAATGGATATATCGGCTGGCGTGGTGCGCCTGTCTGGGCACAATTTTCAGATGACCACTATCCTGGCCTTTATGTAGCGGGTGTTTTCAATAAGACGACAACCGAAGTTGCGGGGCATGATGTGGAAAATGAAGATATGGTTAAATTA
>JAJXWC010000092.1 GCA_021781855.1 Bacillota bacterium
CATTATGAAATCGGCGATAAAATCATGTTTGAAGAAAAGCCAAAAGATTTTGCACGGACGGCTGCGGGTGCGGCTAAACAAGTCATTATGCAAAAAATGCGTGAGGAAGAACGCACGATTATTTACAATGAATATTCGCGTTACAAAGATGAGATTATTACGGGAACAGTTGAGAAAATTGACAACCGTGCGGTCTATGTAAATCTTGGTCGTGTGGATGCACTGCTGACGAAGAAAGACCAGATTCCGCAAGAAAAATATCATGTGGGCGACCGCGTGAAAGTTTATGTGACGGATGTGATTTTGACGCCAAAAGGAACGCGTGTATTCATTTCACGGACGGATTCGGGAATGCTTAAACGGATGTTTGAAAAAGAAATTCCTGAAGTCTTTGATGGTACGGTTGAAATCAAGTCAATTGCACGCGATGCAGGTGACCGTGCGAAAGTGATTGTGCAATCGCATGATGAAAATGTTGATGCAATCGGAACAATGGTAGGTGCCAAAGGGGCGCGTATTCAGGGAATTATCCGTGAGCTTGCTGGCGAGAAAATGGATATCATCGAGTTTTCTATGGATAAGGCGACTTTGATTGCTAATGCGTTGAAGCCTGCGCGAATCGAGCAGGTGCTGATAACAGAAGACGGTGCTGCACTTGCAGTTGTGGCACGTGACCAACTTTCACTTGCCATCGGAAAACGCGGACAGAATGTGCGTTTAGCAGCTCATGTAACGAACAGCAAGATTGACATTAAACCTTCTGATGAATTTAATCTTGATGACTATGAATTTGTCGGTGAGGACGGCGAAGAAATTTCACTTGAAGCAGCTGAAGATGTTGAATTTGGAGTTGAAGAGAGCGAAGAATGAATTTTATCTGATTCGACAAGATATAAACTGATTGATTCTGTAGGCAGTTTAACTTGTCCGGTTTGATAAATAGAGGAATTCAGATGAAACAGAAAAAAATTCCACTGCGTAAATCGTTGGTTTCCAATGAGCAATTTCCAAAACGCGATTTATTACGAATTGCCTTTGACAAAGAGGGAAAAATTTCGATTGACCCGACAGGAAAAGCGCATGGTCGTGGGGCTTACATTGCATTACTCAATGAAGAGGCTGCTACGGCAAAGAAAAAGCGGGTGTTTGACCGTGCCTTTCAGACAAAGGTTACGGACGAATTTTACGATGAGCTGATTGCTTATGTTGAGCATCAGGTGGCACGGCGGGCGTTGGCTGACACTACTTATTCCGCTGATTTGGCACCAGATTATGATTGAAGTGATGATTTCATCTACATGGAAAATTAGCACGCACTTGTTAGGTTGAACATGGATAAAAAACAACAATTAGCAAATTTGATAGGTCTGTCAAAAAGGGCAGGGAAAGTCATCACAGGCGAGGATTTGGTCACAAAAGCCATTCAAAATGGACGGGCACGACTAATTTTCATTGCCAGTGATGCTTCATCAAATTTGTTCAAAAAAATTACTGATAAAGCAAGTTACTATGAGGTAACGCTTTGCCAAGAGTTCTCAGAAAATGAACTGTCGCAAGCGATTGGGCAAAACCGGAAGGTTATTGCTGTCACAGACGATGGATTTGTAAAGAAAATGGAGAGCCTCATGAATGACTAAGAGATAAGGGCAAACGAATTTTTCACAGCAGATTTTGTCAATTTGATAGGAGCACTAGCGCCATGACAAAATGAGCTGTGGATAATTCGTTTCCCTCAAACCGAGGAGGACAAAGATTGTCTGATAAAAAACGTATTAACCAAATTGCAAAAGAAACAGGAATGTCAAATCAGGAGCTTGTGATTGCGGCGCAATCATTAGGGCTTGATGTAAAATCACATTCAAGTTCGGTGACAGATAGTGAAGCCGAACGTATTATTACAAAAGCTAAAGCAGGTGGCGGACAGCCTGTTGAAAAAGCAACCAAAACAGTCAAAAAAGCTGCTGAAAAAACAACTGAACCGCGAACTTTCGGTGGTAAGGCACTTGTTGAAGACCCCGCCATTTTAGCGAGAATTAAAGCTAAAGAAGAAGCTGAAAAAGCTAAACCTGAGACGCCACGAACGTTTGAAGGAAAAGCAGTTGTTGAAGACCCTGCGATTTTGGCGCGTATCAAAGCCAAAGAAGAAGCTGAAAAATCTGTTCAAGTTCCTAAAAAAGTGGATACAGTTGTTGCTTCAAGTGAGCCCGTAACAACAAAACCAGTTGAGAAAGTCTCTGAAAAACCAGTAACACAACCTGCTCAGAAATCTGAAAAAACTGAAGCACCAACTCTTTCAAAGGGTTCTGACGAAAAGGTCAAAGCTGAAAAACCAGCAAAAATTGAAGAAAAAATCGAAAAGAGTGAAGAAACCATCGTAGCGAAAAACGAAACTCCAAAACATGACAAACCTAAATTTGACAAAAAGCCACGTATTCAAATCAAGGTTGTAAAACGCGCCGAAGATATCAAAAAAGAAGCTATTGCAGCTGCTGACAAGCGTAAAGCTGAGCGCAAACCTTTTGACAAAAATCGCAATCATGGGGGCAACCGTCCTGATAACCGCCGTCCGCAAAAAGATGGAGCGCCAAGACCTTTTGATAAAAATCGTCCTGCAGGAAGTGCTCAAGGACAGCAAAATCGCAACAGTAAGTTTGAAAAATCAACAACGACAACCGAAGTCTTTGCAGCTCCAGCGGGTGGTAAGAATAATCGTCGCGACCGTGATAGAGATAAGAAGAAAACGGATAACGACCGTGATAACAAAGACCGTGAAAATCGTTCAGGTGGTCCGCTTCATGTCAATGATAACCGTAATCAGGTCCGTAATGCTCGTAATTCTAACTGGAACAGCGGTAAGCAAAAAGGACGTGGAAACCGTAACAATAATCAGCAAATTGCGCCAGTTACTCAACGTAAATTCCATGAATTGCCAGAAAGTCTTGAATATCAAGAGGGCATGAATGCACAGGACATCGCAAAAGCAATCAAACGTGAGCCAGCAGAAATCGTGAAAAAATTGTTCATGATGGGGATTATGGCAACGCAAAATCAATCGCTTGATGAAGATACGATTGAATTGATTTTGGTGGATTACGGCATTGAACCCGTGAAAAAAGTTCAGGTTGACCATTCTGATATTGAGCGTTTGTTTGTTGAGGAAGGCTACCTTCACGAAGAAAACATGGTAGAACGGGCACCTGTTGTGACAATTATGGGACACGTTGACCACGGGAAGACGACATTGCTTGACCATTTGCGCGACAGTCATGTAACCGAAGGCGAAGCAGGCGGAATTACGCAGCACATCGGAGCTTACCAGATTGTTACGGAAAATGGCAAAAAAATCACTTTCCTTGATACACCGGGGCACGAAGCCTTTACCAGTATGCGGGCGCGTGGTGCATCGGTAACGGACGTTACGATTTTGGTGGTTGCTGCTGATGACGGCGTGATGCCGCAGACGATTGAAGCCATCAATCACTCGAAAGCCGCTGGTGTGCCAATTATTGTAGCGATTAACAAGATTGACAAACCAGGAGCAAATCCAGCTCGAGTAACGCAAGAGCTTGCAGAGCATGGTGTTATTTCAACGGCTTGGGGTGGAGAATCTGAATTTGTCGAAATCTCAGCGAAATTCAATAAAAATCTTGACGAACTGCTTGAAACGGTGCTTCTCGTTGCCGAAATGCAGGAGTTGAAAGCTGACCCAACGGTTCGGGCGATTGGTACAGTTGTTGAAGCTCGACTTGACCAAGGGAAAGGCGCAATTGCCACGCTTTTGGTTCAACAGGGAACGTTGCATATTCAAGACCCTATTGTTGTCGGAAATACGTTCGGACGTGTACGGACAATGGTCAATGAACGTGGCCGCCGTGTGAAAGAAGCAGGCCCTTCAACGCCAGTCGAGCTCACAGGACTTTCCGATGTACCACAAGCTGGCGACCATTTCGCTGTCTTTGAAGATGAAAAATCAGCGCGTGCAGCGGGTGAAGAACGAGCAAAGCGTGCTCAAATCGTGAAACGCCAAAGCACACGTCGCGTCAGTCTTGACAATCTCTTTGATACGCTCAAGGAAGGTCAGGTTAAGACCGTCAATATCATCATCAAAGCAGACGTTCAAGGCTCTGCCGAAGCGCTCGCAGCTTCTCTGCAGAAAATCGAAGTTGAAGGAGTCAAGGTAGATATCGTCCATGCCGCAGTTGGTGCAATTTCCGAATCTGATGTGGCACTTGCTGAAGCCTCAAACGCAATTATCATCGGTTTCAATGTTCGTCCGACAGGTATTGCACGTGAACAGGCTGAACGTGCTGAAGTTGACATTCGTTTGCATAATATCATTTATAAAGTTATTGAAGAAATCGAAACGGCGATGCGCGGTATGCTTGACCCTGAGTTCAAAGAAGAAATCATTGGGGAAGCAGTGGTTCGTGAAGTCTTTACCGTTTCAAAAGTTGGTACGATTGCTGGATTTATGGTGACGCGTGGCAAGGTTGCGCGTGATGCCAGTGTACGCGTCATTCGTGAGGGCGTTGTCCTTTTTGACGGCAAAATTGCCAGCTTGAAGCATTATAAAGATGATGTCAAAGAAGTCGGAAATGCTCAAGAAGGTGGTTTGATGATTGACGGCTTCAATGATGTTGCAGTTGATGATACGTTTGAAGTTTACAAGATGGTAGAAATTGAACGTAAATAATTTGAAAAATATTTCAATTGATGAAGGGAGAAGCTGATAGTAACACTATCGGCTTGCCCTTTTTCAAAAATTTTATACAAAAATAGAAAGGAAACAGCATGGGAAATTCTTTTCGAGCAGACCGTGTAGCCGTTGAAATTCAGCGAGAAATCAATGATATTCTGCGTAATAAAGTGCGCGACCCACGTGTACAGGATGTGAATATTACAGATGTCCAAATTACAGGTGACCTCAGTCAAGCTACTGTTTATTATAGTTTGTTGTCAAATCTCGCTTCGGATAATGAAAAAGCGGCAACAGCGTTGAAAAAAGCAACAGGTCTTTTTAAGAGCGAGTTGGCAAAACGCATGACCATTTTTAAAATCCCAGATTTGACTTTTGCCAAAGACGAATCTGTTGAATATGGTTCGAAAATTGATGAGCTTTTACGCGGATTGAATAAAACGGAGTATTAAAAAGAGACTGTAAGTCTCTTTTTTTATAAAATGTAAATCTTTTCGGGAATAAGCTTTGGATAGGAAGAGATGATTTTCAAGTGAAATCATTTGGAATTGATACAATAGAAGTTCGAAAATGTGAAGACGCCAAAGGTGTTATGTGGAATTTTAACCTAGCAAATCCCACAAGCACAGGTACCTTTTCGCTTGATACCAGAGCAAAGCGATATGTGGCCTGATTATCTAACATCAGAAATCCCCAGCGATGGAGTGATTACTTCAAGAATTTGTAATTAGGATAAAATAAAAGTTGTATAGGACAATTTTTCATGATATAATGAAGCAGAGCCTTATTTAGTGGGAGCTAATTCGTCCAGTTGATGGATATCGTTGCTTCTCGCTGAATTTAGCGTAGGACCTCATATCCACGATAACTAGGGCATTGGTAGGTATTGTTGAGATAAATTAACCCAAAAAAGTGAAAAGGTATTTATGATGAAAGAACCATTGTTTTTAAATTCTGTATTGCAGGAAAAAATCTGGGGCGGCGACCATTTGAAATCATTCGGCTATGACTTGCCGAACGACAAAGTGGGAGAATATTGGGCAATTTCAGCGCATCCGCATGGTGTTTCGACAGTGAGAAATGGCGAGTTCTCAGGTTGGAAATTAGATGAATTATATGCAAAACATCGTGAATTATTTGGAAATTCGGAACAAGAAGTTTTTCCCTTGCTGACTAAGATTTTGGATGCGAATGATTGGCTTTCTGTGCAGGTTCACCCTGACGATGCTTACGGACAGGCTCATGAGGGCGAGCTGGGCAAAACAGAGTGCTGGTATATTATTTCGGCTGAACCCAATGCGGAGATTGTTTATGGGCACACGGCGAAAACGCGGGAAGAACTAGCAGACATGATTCATGCGGGCAAGTGGGATAAATTGCTTAAAAAAGTTCCCGTAAAAGCAGGCGAATTTTATCACGTGCCAAGTGGTACAATGCACGCAATTGGTGCTGGGATTGTAATTTTAGAGACGCAGCAGTCTTCTGATACAACTTATCGGGTCTATGATTTTGACCGACGAGATGCAGCTGGAAATCTGCGTGAGTTGCATATTCAGCAGTCAATTGATGTTTTGACCATTCCAGGCGATGATTTACCCAAAAATAAGGTAAAAACTGAACAATTTGCAGGTGCCGAAATCACGACTTTGGTAAAATCCGACTTCTTTGATGTTTATAAATGGGTGATTTCTGGAAGCTATGAATTCAGTAAAAAAGCGCCTTATACACTCGTATCAGTCTTATCTGGTGAAGGACAGCTAATGATTGATGAAGCCGTCTATTCCTTGAAAAAAGGTGAACATTTTATTTTACCGAGTGACATAGAGAAATGGACGATTTCTGGGAAATTGGAAAT
This sequence comes from Bacillota bacterium, assembly GCA_021781855.1. Lineage (GTDB taxonomy): Bacteria > Bacillota > Bacilli > Lactobacillales > Streptococcaceae > Lactococcus. The sequence continues at coordinate 6,552 of JAJXWC010000092.1, forward strand.
GATTGCGAGCAATCCTGAATAATAGACATTTGCTAGGTTAAATTCTAAAACCAGATTCTGGTTTTAGAATTTTTTTTGCGATTGGAATAAGGTTTTTTCTTGCAAATCACGAATTTTGTGATATAATTTGATACAGAAAATGATTTGTACTATCAAAACATTAAGGATTGCAAATGAAAACAGATTTTGACAAGGTTAATGAGTGGCTGATTCAGCTTTTCCATGATTTCATGATTCTGGAAGAACAATTTCTTAAAGAGCGCGATTATGCTGATGTGACGGTAAAAGAGCTGCAGATTTTGACACTCATTCATACGTTAGGAACGGCGCGAGCAACGGATATTGCTAAGAATCAAAAATTGGCTTTATCAACGATTACAATTACGCTTAATCGCTTAGAAGATAAGGGATATGTGGTACGTGAGCGCTCAAAAGCGGACAGGCGTGTGACGTATATTGGACTAACTGAAAAGGGAAACCAGCTTACAGTAAGTCATCGGGAATTTTTCCAGAATATTACACAAAATCTTTTTGATAGTGTGTATGGAACAACGGAAAATAAATTAGCAGGTGAGCTGGCGGACTTGCACAGTTCTTTGGAGAATATGAAATAATGGTTTTTGCAAAAATTACGGCAGCGGCGCATGCAGTGCCAGAACGTGTCGTTTCAAATGATGATTTGTCACAGATGATGGATACGTCTGATGAATGGATTTTTTCGCGGACAGGAATCAAACGGCGACATCTTTCGGCTGGGGAAAACACTTCAGATTTAGCGGCTCAAGTAGCCGAAAAATTGCTTTCTGATAGCACTGTTAAAGCAGAAGATTTGGATTTTATTATTGTGGCAACAATTACAGCAGATTCAGCGATGCCGTCAACAGCGGCACGGGTTCAGGCGGAAATCGGGGCTGTGAATGCTTTTGCGTATGACTTGACGGCGGCTTGTTCAGGTTTTGTTTTTGCTTTGGCACAAGCTGAAAAACTGATTTCTAGCGGTGCTTATGCGCGTGGAATCGTGATTGGTGCGGAAGTTCTATCAAAAGTGATTGATTGGTCAGACCGTTCAACGGCAGTACTTTTTGGCGATGGAGCAGGTGGTGTTTTGCTTGAAAATACAGGCAAGCAACCGATGATATTGGCTGAAAAATTACAGACAGACGGTAGCCGAGGCAATAGTTTGACGTCAAATTTAACTGCCCTATCAAATCCTTTTGTCTCAGCACAGGAAGAGGATTTTTACCTGAAAATGGACGGACGTAGTATTTTTGATTTTGCGGTGCGAGATGTGCCGAAAAATATTGCTGCGACAGTTGAATTGACTGGTCAGTCAAATGATGAAATTGATTATTTTTTATTGCATCAGGCAAATTCGCGTATTTTAGATAAAATGGCGAAAAAATTGGGAGCTGACCGTGAGAAATTTCTTCAAAATATGGAAGAATATGGAAATACAAGTGCAGCAAGTATCCCTATCCTCTTGTCAGAAGCGGTAAAAAGTGGTAAAATACTTTTAGAAGACAAACAAAAAGTTGTTTTAACAGGCTTCGGTGGCGGGCTGACTTGGGGCACGCTGATTATTAATATTTGATTTGGCTAAATGTCAAATTTGGTAAATGGTTATAAATTGCATAAATATGCAAATATAATATATATATTTTTCACTCAAAAAGGAGAAAACTCATGGCTGTATTTGAAAAAGTACAAGACATCATCGCTGATGAACTTGGCAAGGATAAAGAAGAAATCACACTTGAAACTACGTTTGAAGAACTTGATGCTGATTCACTTGACCTTTTCCAAATCATCAATGATATTGAAGACGAATTTGAAGTTGAAGTTGATACTGAGCAAGACCTCAAAACAGTTTCTGAACTTGTGAACTACGTCGAAGAAAATCAAAAATAATGGATAGCCGCGGACTTTTGCTGTCCGCGCTTCCATTTTTTATTTTTAGTGAAATTTAATTTTATAAATCTAATAAATAAGGCATAACTTATAAATATGACAAAAACTGCATTTTTATTCTCTGGCCAAGGTGCTCAAAAATTGGTATGGCAAGAGATTTGT
>JAJXWC010000093.1 GCA_021781855.1 Bacillota bacterium
TTTTAGAGGTACCCTTTATTAGATTGGAGGATGAAGCGTGTCTTACAATGAAGATGAAGAGAAGTTGCGGCAGAAAATTGCTGACTTTAGCGAGACAAATCCTGAGGATTGGTTTTTCACCTATCGAGCGCGGTATGGAATACAGACGGTGCTGAAACTCATTCATGGCGAAGTGATTACGCAGCCGATGACGTGTATTGTCGCAGTCAATCCGATTCTCAATTCGGAGAATCAGCCTACCTACGGAGAAGTTAGCCCTCAAAGCTTATCATTAGATTACACTAAACTTCCTTTGTCAGACAAGACAAAGGCCATCATTATCCAGCATACCTATGGAATAATGCAAGAACTGTCGTCATTCAGAGCGTTGGCTGATGAGAAAAATATTTTACTGATTGAAGATTCAGCTCACGGACTAGGAAGACTTGCACGTGATAAAGAAGGACAGCCTTTTGCAGATATTTCCATTCACAGTTTTGGAATCGAAAAAGGTGTTTCTTCACGTTTTGGCGGGGCAGTCTGGCTCAATCCCCAAATGAAGAATCAAGAACTTTATCAGTCTTGCAAAAAAGCATTGAATAATTTGCCGTATTTGTCAGTTTATACTTCATCGGTGGCCCGAACCTTTCGCCCAGTCAATCGACTGCTTTATCAGTTTCCACTGGCTACAAACATTAAGCTGCGCCATTTACTGACTCAATTTCATCTTTTCGAGCCAGCTATTGCAATGAGTGAGCAAAAAGCTCAGCCTTTTCACCAAGCAAGTAAGCCTTCAGGCTGGATGCTACAAGAAATGCTGAATGTCATTCCAGAACTAAAAGAGAATTATAGTCAGCGGGAAAAGATTGTAGCGCTTTATTTGGAAGAACTTTCTGATTATTTGGAAGAAATTGAGATTGAAATTTCACCTTTGCTAAAGTTTCCTGTCCTTTTTCCTACGAAAGCAGCAGCAGAAATTGCAAAAAAAGCTTTAGAAAAGGAAGATATTTATGCTGTGCGCTGGTATTATCCTATGTTTTTTCCAGGAATTGGCGATAATAGCATTTATCAATACGATTCAGAAACTTGTCCGATAGCGGAGAATCTCTCAGAACGAATACTCTGCTTACCTACAACGATTACTCAAGAAGAGGCGCAAAAAGCAATTCAAACGATTAAGGACATGAGAAAAAGTTGATTAAGCTTGTTACAAAACCCGCTTTGCTTTTGAAGGCTAACCTAGCCTTGCGTTCATTTACTCGGTGTGTACGCCGAGCGCCAAGGCGTAGTTAGACGAAAAAGCAGGATTTTGGAACAGCACGATTGCCTTAAAAATTAGGAAATAATCACACATCATGGAAAACAAAAAAAGAATAGAGAAAATTTTACTCCCAACTGAACTTTATAAACAGCTCGAAATCGACGAAGAACAAGCAGCAAAGTTAGAAGTCTTAGACGCCTCTGCTCAGGGAATTTCTTTTAAATCTCTGACAAAGCAAGCTCAAACGCTCCGAGGGCGCTGGTGGGTCATTCCAACCGTCATTTCCCTTATCTACCTTGTTTTTGGTTATTGGAATTATATGATTCAAGCGATTGTGCAACATCAGTCGGTTAGAATGCTGCTTTATACGACACAAGATACGAAATACGCTTCTGTGGAAAATATCGCGGTTAGTGGACTTGTATTTATTTCTACACCACTACTTTTAATTGCCTATCTGATAACGCGTAGGAAACTTTCTGGTCTGATGGGGAGAAGGACTTATTGGCTGGTTTTGCCAGCTTTGTTGATTGCATGGTATCTATTGACTTCGACCATTTTTGACTTGCTTTTTAAGGTTATGAATTCTATCTTTCCTGGTGTCATCTTGGATATTTTTACGGCAATCTTTCTGGCAACTTTGATTATAGCAGGAGTCAATTATCTTTTAATTTCATTTATCAATCATTTTTCGCTAATCGGAATAAAAAATTTGCTGGGCATAATGATTGCTTCAGGTGTAACTTCTGCGGCTTTGAATAGTGGTAAGAGCAACTGGTGGCAGCGGCATTTTTCCTATCTCGGTTCTTCATTTACCAAAGATAATTACACTTTTAATCTTACACTCATTATTGTCGGTTTTCTTCTTGCGATTCTTTTTGACCGACTGATTACGCAGCTTATTCGCAAATATAATCAGACCCCGATTCGTTTTAACTTTTTTCGGCTTTGGCTAATTTTGTGTGGTATTTCGCTTAGTTGCGTTGGACTTTTCCCCAACAATGGTAATATTAGAGGAGGCTGGGTTTCAATGGTGCATAATGTTGTTGCCGGGCTTATCGTACTCTTTTTGCTTATCTGTATGATAGGAATACAGGGCTGGTTACCGCAAGCTGGACGGCATTTTTACGGCTATACTTATGTTTTGCTGGCAGGACTTGTTGTTGTAGTTGGATTATTTTATGGAATTCACTATCTTTCTTTAACTGCTTTTGAGCTTTTATCCTTCACTCTTGCTTTTGCTTGGCTTTTTTCACTCATTAAGTTGCTGACCGACCTTGTTAAATATGATAATCGTGTTTATCTTGTTGTTGAATCTGAGTGAGAAAAAGCTTGAGAAAAATATTTTAGTGGTCTTTCTCTTTTTCAACATTAGAGAATTTTCAAAAAAGAATTGAGTTTGCCTAAAGATTTAGTGAAGCTGACTCACATCTTTATCTTAACTGAGTTTGGGCTCGCAGAAGTGAATGAAAATAGATAAATCACTTCTAAGCGCTCCCCCTCGCATCTTATTTTAACTGAGTTCGTCCTCTTTGGGAGGTGCGAAAATAGGTAAATTGGAGAAGCGTGCATCGCACGAACCGTCCAATTCCTTACCAAAGCAGTCGGGCTCACATCTTTATCTAGGAGAAAAATTTGCCAAAGATTAGTATGATTGTTCCCGTCTATAATGGGGAAAAGTTTTTAGAGCGTTTAATTCAGTCAATTTTACAGCAGAGTTTTATAGATTTTGAACTTTTATTGATTGATGATGGTTCAACAGACCGCTCGTCAGAGATTTGTGAAGCTTTTGCTATACAAGACAGTCGGGTTCGCCTTATTCATCAGAAAAATGCTGGACAAAGTGCGGCACGCAATCACGGAATTGAGCTGGCTCAGGGGGATTATTTGAGTTTCGCTGATAGTGATGATTTCTTACCGCTTGATACGTTTAAACATCTTTATGAGACGGCTCAGACGACAAAGGCAGACCTGACAAGTTGTCTTTATCAGGCTTATTGGGATGCTAGAGCACAAGAAGTAAAGCGTTTGGAAACAGAACAAAACACGCTTTTTGTGACAGAATTTGAGACTAAACGTGATGCCGTAGCAGAATTTTTAAAAGAAGATAAGATAAGTTGGACGGTTTGGGGAAAATTATTCAAACGTTCGCTAATAGGGGCTTTGCGTTTCGAGATTGGTCGCGAGTTCGAAGATTCTTATTTTGATTATCAATTTCTCATCAAATCTAAAAAAGTGGCTATTGTGGAGTATGTTGGTTACTATTATGTCAAAAATCCTGAAAGCAAAACACGGATTCCTTTTTATATTGAACAATTCGATATTGTTACTGAAGAACGTAAAATTCTTGCTGATGTTAAAAAAGATTACCCTGATTTATTAGCGCGCGAAGCCTATAATCTTTCCTTACGCTATTTTTGGCTGTGCAATAAAATTCTAGGTGAGATGAATCTAAAGAGTATTTTGAACGGAAAAACATTTTCTTTCATTTCCAGATTGAGAAAACTTTATCGAGAAGACAGAGTTTATCTTAAATCTCCTTCTGTTCCTCGAAAGTATCAGCTTCTCTTTCCTCTTGCTGTTTATTGTCCGATTTTGGCTGGTCTTTTAATTAAAAGTAAGGGAAGATAAGCAGGTTGCTGGAATTCTAATCAGACCAACGAGATAAGCCCCTTCGCCAATTATTGACGAAAGGGTTTTCTGATGTTCATAGGTTAAATTTATTATTTTTTATCTTCTAAATCTTTTACAGAGGTTCTTCTGATTATTTTTGGCGTATAAAGAATATTTTCTTCGGAAACACCATTTTCAATTGTTTTGACAATCCATTGTGCTGCAGCAATTCCCATATTTTCTTTGGGGTGTTCAGTGGTTGTTAGATTAATTCCTCCCATTTGACTTAGTGTAGAATCATCATTTCCGACAATCGAAAAATCTTCCGGGATACGATAGCCTAAGGTCAATAATTTACTAATTAAGGTGTTTGCTACCATATCGTTGTAGCATACAATTCCTGTGATATCTGGCTGCTTTTTTAGTTGCTTAATGATTTCTTCGTAAACACTTTCTGTTGTTTCAGTTGTGTATGTGATGATTGAATCTGCTGAAATCTGAACATCATAAGCCTCGCAAGCCTTTATGAATCCCTTCATTCGATATTTCCCTTGCAAATCATCAATCTTCGTGATGAGCAGTATTTTTTTATGATGATGTTCAATAAGTTCCTTGGTGGCTATGTAGCCAGTTTCCACATCATCAACACAGATAAATGACGTATTTAATACTTCATAAGTTGCATTAATCATTACAATCGGAATTTTGTGCTCGCGTAAGGTAACATAAGTGGCAAGATTGGGATTGTATTGATTGCTTTTAGTTGGTTCGACAATAAGTCCATCCACGCCAAATTCAATCATTCGTTCTAAGCATTCTTTTTCTTGCTCATAATCGTTGTTTGTACTTGCGAGCAGAAGCGAATAGCCGACTTCCCTCAGTTCTTTTTCGATACCGCGAATAATTGTTGGGAAAATATAATCAGAAATATAAGTGGTAATAACACCAATTGTTTTGTTTTCAGAATTAATATTTGTTTCAGTTTGTGGCTTTGGAATTTCATTGACATATGTTCCTGAGCCTTTTTCTTTACGGAGATATCCTTCATTGACCAAGATAGAAATTGCAAGGCGAACCGTATGACGACTGACTTGGTATTTTTCTTGAAATTGGAGTTCCGTTGGAACAGCTTTTCCTACATGAAACTCCTGTGAAAGAATCTTTTCACGAATTTCATCTGCAATATATTGATATTTAGGTTTCGTAAAACCGACCTCTTTCTTTAGGACATCTCTAAAAAGTCAGCAATTCAGAACTTGAAGTGATTACTTCATCAGTGGGGGATTCTTTCTTCTCCACTGACTGTCCTTTATCTCCAATTCGTTACGAAAAACGTAAACGAAGCTCTCGTCATTCGTAGTAACAAAGCTGCGGAGATAGTGGTGCTAATTCCGCTGCCTTAGAGGTGGGAATTGGCAAGCACTTGGTAGGTTAAACTAAGTTAGTGACTTTTTAGAGTTGCCCTTTATATTATTTTTCTGTATCAAGTACATTATATCACATACAAATTTTTTTGTATTTTTTTTATAAAGTAAAAGTTGATAAAAAACCAAGGAAATTCTCCTTTATTTCTTATCTATATTTCTATTTTACAATATTTGTACGTATAAATCAATAAAAAAGTTCAAAAAAATTTAATTTTGTACTTGACAGGTGCGTACATAAGTGTTATACTTCTATTTGTAAGCGGTATTAAAAGAAAAATGAAAGGAAATTTAAAGGAATATGGTGAGAACTAATGCCGAAATAACTTCAGATTTAGTAAATGTACGTACTTATCTTGGTGTTGAATTTGGCTCAACAAGAATAAAAGCGGTATTGATTGATTCTACTTTTCAAACCATAGCATCAGGAGGCTATGAATGGGAGAATGAACTGAAAAATGGCTTTTGGACCTATCCATTGGAAAAAATCTGGGAAGGTTTGCGCGTGAGCTATGCAACAATGGCTGCTGAAGTTTATGAAAAGTATGGAATTACTCTTGTAAAAATTGGTGGGATTGGTATTAGTGCTATGATGCACGGTTATATGGTCTTTGATAAGTCCGAACAACTTTTAGTCCCTTTCAGGACTTGGCGAAATGCAACGACGACTAAGGCGGCTCAAAGACTGACTGAACTTTTTAACTATAACATTCCAGAGCGTTGGAGTATTGCTCATCTTTATCAGGCTATATTGAATCAAGAAAAGCATGTGTCAGAAATTGATTACTTAACTACTTTGGCAGGCTTTATTCATTGGCAGCTAACGGGAGAAAAGGTACTCGGAGTTGGAGATGCATCAGGAATGTTTCCAATCAGTGATACGGGTCAAACTTATAATCCCAATTTTGTTGAAGCTTTTGAACAGTTGGCCAAGAAAAGTGATGTTTCGATAGATTTAACCAGTATTCTTCCCAAAGTTTTAAAAGCTGGGGAAAGGGCGGGATTTTTGACGGAGCAAGGTGCTCGCCTGCTTGACCCAATGGGAAATCTAAAGGCAGGTATCCCATTTTGTGCACCAGAAGGTGATGCAGAAACAGGAATGGTTGCAACAAATAGTGTGGAGATTCGCACGGGAAATATTTCTGTGGGGACTTCAGCCTTCGCTATGATTGTTCTTGAAAAAAATCTTACAGAGGTTCATTCAGAAATCGACCTTGTGATGACACCTAACGGGCATCTTGTCGGAATGGTACATGCCAATAATTGTTCGTCGGATATTAATGCATGGGTTAAACTTTTTGAAGAATTTACTATTAGCTTAGGATTAACTCTCAGTAGAGAAAAAATATTCTCAGTGCTTTTCAATAAAGCACTAGAGGCCGATAAAGATTTAGGAGGCCTATTGACCTATGGCTATTTCTCTGGCGAAAATATCACAAAAGTAAGTGAAGGACGTCCACTTTTTATTCGCCAGCCTAACAGCCATTTCAATCTTGCCAATTTTATGAAAGCACATATTGCGAGCAGTTTCGGAGCGATTCGTGTGGGAATGGATATTTTACAGCAAGAAGGAATTGAAGTTGATGGAATGGTTGGTCACGGAGGACTTTTCAAAACGAAAGAAGTTGGCCAACGTATCTTGGCTTCAGCCGTTCAAACACCGATAACTGTTATGGAAACAGCAGCAGAGGGCGGAGCCTGGGGGATGGCGATACTTGCTGCTTTTGAAGAGAGCGATGCATCAGATTTAGACTACTTTTTGAAAAATGGAGTATTCAGTGAAGTAAAAAGTGTGACAGTCGCTCCAACACAAGAGGAAATAGAGAGTTACGATATCTTTATCAAGCGTTATCTTAATGGTTTGGACATTGAGCGGGAGTCAATAAGAATTTGGAATGAGGTGGTGTAATGCTTGAAGAGTTGAAAGAAGAAGTTTTAAGAGCGAATTTAGAACTCCCAAAACGAGAGCTTGTTAAATACACATGGGGAAATGTCAGTGCGTTTGACCAAGCGACAGGATATTTTGTGATTAAACCAAGCGGTGTGAGCTATGATGAATTAAAAGCATCAGATATGGTTGTTGTTGATTTGGAAAATCATATTATTGAAGGAAATTTAAATCCTTCATCGGACACACCTACTCATGCTATTCTCTATAAAACGTTTCCTGAAATCGGTGGAATTGTTCATACTCATTCGACATGGGCAACGGCGTGGGCAGAGTCAGGCGTTGATGTTATGCCTATGGGAACAACGCACGCTGATACTTTCTATGGTTCAGTACCGTGTACACGTTATCTCACGCAGAAAGAAATTGATGACGGCTATGAGTATGAAACAGGAAATATTATCGTTGAGACATTTAAAAATCGGGGAATAAAGCCAATGGATATCCCAGCGATTTTATTGCATGGTCATGGCCCCTTTGCGTGGGGGAAAGATGCACAAAGTGCAGTATATAATGCGGTTGTTCTTGAAGAAATCTGCAAAATGGGAATTTTTGCAAGACAAATTAACAACTATGCTCAAGAATTACCTCAGAGAATTCTTGACAAACATTATTCAAGAAAACATGGAAATGATGCCTATTATGGCCAAAAATAAGATAAATCGGGTTCGGCCACCCAACTTATAGGAAAATGCTGGAGTATAGTTGTGCTGACTTGCGTACTAACAGAACTTTCTTATTCGCAACCTTAATGGTATCCGATACTACTAAGACTGTGGATAGAGTAAACGAAGTTAACATCTTCCGTAACATAGCGGAGGTAGATAGTCGATAATTTTTTACGAAGCTGAGAAATCAGTGAAAATCTGACATCAAAGTCATCAGGTTTCTGCTGCTCATGAAGGTTATCTCGCTTTGCTATGCTACAAGTCATGTGGCAATCGCTAAAGTGCTAAGACCCTAGGGCGTGCTCGTATCTTAGAAGGAGAACAATAAAAAAATGTTAAAAAAAGAATTTTGGTTTGTGACTGGGTCGCAATTTCTTTACGGACCAGAAGCACTAGCAAAAGTTGAGGAAGATTCTAAAGTAATCGTTGAACAAATGAATGCTGCGGGTACATTGCCTTATCCAATCGTTTTCA
>JAJXWC010000094.1 GCA_021781855.1 Bacillota bacterium
CTCAAAATCTACAAGCCTTTGGAGCATCTGTCGCCCATCAAAAATGTCGAAAATGTAGACTTTGTGACGGTGCGCGAGCTGACAGGTGGTGTGTATTTTGGTACGCACGCTTTAGGAGCTGATGAAGCCAGCGATATCAACGAATACAAGCGTTTTGAGATTGAACGCGTTGCCCGATTTGCCTTTGACTTGGCAAGAAAACGCCGCAAACATGTGACCTCAGTTGATAAGCAAAATGTACTGGCGACCAGTAAACTCTGGCGGAAGGTGGTTGAAGAGGTCGCACAGGACTATCCTGATATCCAGCTTGAGCACCAGCTCGTAGACTCTTGCGCCATGTTGCTGATTACACAGCCGCAAAAGTTTGATGTGATTTTGACGGAAAATCTTTTTGGCGATATTCTGACCGATGAAGCATCAAGTCTGGCGGGAACGCTCGGTTGCTCAGCCTCTAGCTCGTACGGTACAGGAACGGCTTTCTATGAGCCGATTCACGGCTCTGCCCCCGACATTGCAGGCAAGGGTATTGCCAATCCAGTCAGTATGATTTTGTCCGTGGCGATGATGTTGCGCGAAAGTTTTGACTTGGAAAATGGTGCTGCTCTGATTGAATCTGCGGTCGAGAGAACTTTGGCAGATGGAATTTTGACACGGGATTTGGGGGGCACGACAGATACTATTGAAATGACAAATGCAATTTTGGAAAGGTTATAATGTAGGGAAAGAAGAAAATGGCAACAGACTGGGAATTAGATGTTGGAAATGACCTTTGCGCTTTACGGGCGGCAGGGATATTGTTAAGAAATGATAAAATTTTGCTTGACCATGTCTTAGATACGGGAGAATACTGGTTACCCGGCGGTCATGTCCAAATCGGCGAGACAACTGAAAATGCCTTGCATCGTGAACTAAAAGAAGAATTAGAGCAGGAATTTTCTATCGAAAAGCTGGTTTATGTCAGTGAAAATTTTCGACATTGGCATGGTTACCGTACAAATTTTATTGAATTTGGCTACCTTGTAACAGATAATCACGAGCTTTCCGACGATTTTCGGGCTTTGACCGCTGATAATGCCAATGTCGAAAAAGTTTGGATTGTAGTTTCTGACTTACCAAATCTGACTACTTCCCCATCAGATTTGGCGAATGTATTGAAAAAATTGACGGATTTTCCTCAGCATTTTATTAGTAGGGACAAAAAATAGAAAGAAGAAAGGAATTGAGTTCGTCTCATATCCTAAGGATTTGAGGGGTTTCCATTTTTCAGTGCTTGAAGCAAATGGAAAACATATCGAAGATGGTCTTTAGAGATAGGAGAACCTGATATCAAAGATACCAGATGCCCTATAAATAGAAAAAATGAAACTGGTGTGCAATCTTTAAGTGTAACTATTCATGCTCACTAAGCGAATGAAGCCGAAGTCAAGGCACCATTTTCTACGATTTGGGAAAGTCGAACTCACATCTTAATTATGACAGCAAAGACAATATTTGACAAACTTTGGGAACGGCATGTTGTTGCCGGAAAAGAAAGCGAACCGCAGCTCCTCTATATTGACCTTCATGTGATTCACGAGGTCACCAGTCCACAGGCTTTTCAAGGTCTGAGAGATGCAGGACGAAAGGTACGCAGACCTGATTTGACTTATGGTACGCTTGACCACAATGTACCCACAAAGGATATTTTTGACATTCGAGATGTGATTTCGAAGCGCCAGATTGATACTTTTACGGAAAATGTTAAGGAGTTTGGTATTGACGCTGAACTTCACGGCAGTGAGGGACAAGGGATTGTTCACATGATTGCACCTGAATCTGGCCGCACGCAGCCAGGAAAAACCGTTGTTTGCGGTGATAGTCATACAGCGACAAATGGAGCATTCGGGGCGATTGCTTTTGGCATTGGAACAAGCGAAGTTGAACATGTTCTTGCAACGCAGACACTTTGGCAAGTCAAACCGAAACGCATGAAAGTTGAATTTACGGGAAAAGCTCCCAAAGGTGTTTATTCAAAAGATTTCATTCTATCCTTAATAGCAAAATATGGAGTTGACGCAGGTGTTGGATACGCAGTCGAATATACTGGTGAAGCAATATCTGAGCTAACAATGGAAGAACGGATGACCATTTGCAACATGTCCATTGAATTTGGTGCAAAAATTGGACTCATGAATCCTGACGAAAAAACTTATGCCTATGTAAAAGGTCGTAAATATGCACCTGCTCATTTTGACGAGGCAGTCAAAGATTGGAAAACACTTGTCAGCGACGAAGATGCAATATATGATAAAGTTTTGACGCTTGATATATCTGAGCTTGCACCTATGGTCACTTGGGGAACCAATCCAGGTATGGGCGTTGAATTTGGCGTAGCATTCCCCGAAATTCGCGATATCAATGATGAACGCGCCTACAAATACATGGACTTGCAAGCAGGGCAAACAGCTGAAGATATTGATTTAGGCTATGTTTTTATCGGTTCTTGCACAAACGCAAGGCTGGGAGATTTACAAGAAGCTGCAAAATTTGTAGTCGGTAAAAAAGTGGCTGACAGCATCACAGCGATTGTTGTTCCGGGAAGTCGTCCTGTAAAACGTGCGGCAGAAGCGCTTGGCTTGGATAAGATTTTTAAAGAAGCGGGATTTGAATGGCGTGAACCAGGCTGCTCGGCTTGCCTAGGGATGAATCCTGACCAAATTCCTGAATATATCCATTGTGCTTCGACTAGTAATCGAAATTTTGAGGGACGTCAGGGACATAATGCACGGACTCATCTTTGTAGTCCTGCAATGGCAGCAGCTGCAGCCGTTTCTGGTAAATTTGTTGATGTAAGGGAGCTAATTTAATGGAAAAATTTACAACTTATACTGGTACAAGCGTGCCACTAATGAATGATAACATTGATACTGACCAAATTATTCCAAAACAGTTTTTGAAAGCGATTGATAAAAAAGGTTTCGGTAAAAACCTATTTTTCGAATGGCGCTATATCAAAGATTATGTTGAAAATCCTGATTTTGTCTTAAATAAACCGGAATATCAAACGGCAACGCTTTTGATTTCCGGTGATAATTTTGGTTCTGGTAGTTCACGGGAACATGCGGCTTGGGCATTAGCAGATTACGGCTTTCGGGCGATTATTGCTGGGTCTTATTCAGATATTTTTTATAATAATAGTTTGAAAAATGGTCTGTTGCCGATTGTTCAGTCGCACGAGAATTTGACAAAACTGTCAAATTTGTCGAACACAGAAAAAATAACGATTGATTTGCCAAAACAGCTTATCAAAACGAGTATCGGCGATTTTTCATTTGATATTGATGCAACATGGAAACATAAACTCATCAATGGTCTTGATGATATCGGAATTACCTTGCAATACGAAAAAGAAATAGAAAAATATGAGCAAGAAAAAATCAGATTTTATTAGTTATAATTATTTAATTTTATTATTTTGAAGAATTTTCTGATAAATTGTTGAATTTTTTATTTTCAGATGATAAAATAGAGAAACAATAAACAAAAAGAGGCGAAAAATGGTCAAATTTACCTATAATGACAAATCTGAAGAAGTTGAACTTAATAAATATTCAAAACGATTGACGCAAGACCCGACACAGCCTGCAACGCAAGCCATGTTTTATGGCATTGGTTTCAAAGACGAAGACTTCGCCAAAGCGCAAGTCGGTATTGTTAGTATGGATTGGGACGGCAATCCTTGTAATATGCACCTTGGACATCTTGGCACACGTATCAAAGAGTCGGTTGATAAGACTGATGGCTTGATTGGGTTACAATTTCACACGATTGGTGTATCTGACGGGATTGCCAATGGAACAGACGGGATGCGTTATAGCCTTGTCAGTCGTGAAGTTATCGCAGACAGTATCGAAACTAATGCTGGTGCAGAGTATTATGATGCTATTGTCGCCGTTCCGGGCTGTGATAAAAATATGCCCGGTTCAATCATTGGTATGGCACGTCTTAATCGTCCGTCTATCATGGTCTATGGCGGTACGATTGCCCACGGCGAATACAAGGGTGAAAAACTTAATATTGTGTCAGCTTTTGAAGCGCTCGGACAAAAAATTACAGGCAATATCAGCGATGAGGATTATCATGGTGTGATTTGCAATTCTATTCCGGGAGCGGGTGCTTGTGGCGGAATGTACACGGCAAATACGTTGGCATCGGCGATTGAAGCACTTGGAATGAGTTTACCTTATTCCTCATCAAATCCTGCATTGAGCAAAGAAAAACAAGCCGAATGTCTGGAAGTTGGCGATGCAATCAAACTGCTTTTGGAGCGCGACATCAAGCCAAGCGATATTATGACAAAAGCAGCTTTTGAAAATGCGATTACGATTGTCATGGTGTTAGGCGGCTCGACTAATGCCGTGCTTCATCTGCTCGCAATGGCGAAAACGATTGGTGTAGAGTTGACCCAAGACGATTTCCAACGCATTTCTGATGTAACGCCAGTAATTGGCGACTTCAAACCGAGCGGTAAATACATGATGGAAGACCTTCATTCGATTGGCGGTGTACCTGCAGTCATGAAATACTTGCTCAAAAAAGGCAAACTCCACGGCGAATGTTTGACCGTTACAGGAAAGACCGTTGCGGAAAATCTGGAAATCGCCGCAGACCTTGATTTTGAACAACAAGACATTATCCTACCTTTGGAAAAGCCAATTAAGGCAACAGGACATTTGCAAATCCTATATGGTAATCTTGCCGAAGGAGGTTCCGTTGCTAAAATTTCAGGAAAAGAAGGAGAGCAATTCACAGGGACTGCACGTGTCTTTGATGGCGAGCAACATTTTATTGACGGTATCGAAAGCGGTCGTTTGCATGCAGGAGATGTAGCGGTTATCCGCAATATCGGACCAGTCGGCGCACCGGGTATGCCGGAAATGTTGAAACCAACTTCCGCGCTGATTGGTGCGGGGCTAGGAAAATCTTGCGCTTTGATTACAGACGGTCGATTCTCTGGCGGGACGCATGGTTTCGTTGTCGGACATATTGTTCCAGAAGCTGTCGAAGGTGGTCTGATTGGGCTTGTCGAAGACGATGATATTATCGAAATTGATGCCGTCACCAACAAAATTGAACTTAAAGTCTCTAACGAAGAAATCGCGGCACGGCGCGCAAGATACCAACGTCCCGCACCAAAAGCAACACGTGGTGTCCTTTATAAATATGCAAAAACCGTCAAGCCAGCCTCAGAAGGCTGTGTGACAGATTTTGATTGAAAAAAGTGGAACTGAGTTCGCCCTCCTTGAAGTGAGTGAAAAAAGATGAATTTTAGAACCTGCTTTCGGCAGAACCTTAAATTCCCTATTTTTCATCACTTCATAACAGTCGGGCTCACATCTTATTCAAAGGAGTAATGTTTGAAAAAAATCAAATTAGAAAGTTCCAAATCAGGCTCACAGCTCGTGCTTGAAACCCTGAAAAGTCTCGGCGTGGACACCATCTTTGGCTATCCTGGTGGTGCTATGCTGCCTTTATATGATGCCATTCACGGCTTTGAAGGTATTCAGCATATTCTTGCCCGACATGAGCAGGGCGCAGCACATGAGGCTGAGGGCTATGCAAAATCAACAGGAAAAGTCGGTGTGGTAGTGGTAACGAGCGGCCCTGGTGCGACAAATACGGTCACAGGAATTGCCGATGCTTTTCTTGATTCTGTTCCTTTACTCGTTTTTACAGGACAAGTTGCACGCGCTGGGATTGGTAAAGATGCCTTTCAAGAAGCCGATACAGTTGGGATTACAGCGCCTATTACAAAATACAATTATCAAATTAGAGATACAGCCGACATTCCACGTGTGGTGACAGAAGCTTATTATTTGGCACGTACAGGCCGCCCTGGACCAGTTGAAATTGACTTGCCCAAGGATATCTCAGTAATTGAAGTAGATGAAATTAATGACCCAACACTTTATCTGCCAAATTATCATGAGACTGAGCACGCAGATAAAAATCAGCTTTATAAAATTTTGCAGCAGCTCACAGAAAGTAAGAAACCACTTGTGATTGCTGGGGGTGGGATAAATTATGCTAATGCTGTAACTGAATTTCGTGCTTTCATTGAACGCTATCAGTTGCCTGTCGTTTCGACCTTGCTTGGTCTAGGAACTTTGCCAGCGACTCATGACTTGCAACTAGGCATGGGAGGAATGCACGGCTCTTATGCAGCTAATATGGCGCTTACTGAGGCTGATTTCATCATTAATTTGGGCTCTCGATTTGATGACCGTATGGTATCTAATCCCGCACGTTTCGCTGAAAATGCAGTCGTGGCACATATTGATATTGATTCGGCAGAAATTGGCAAAATTGTCAAAACAGCTATCCCGGTCGTTTCGGATTTAAAAGAAGCATTGACTGAGCTTATCAAATTTGACAAAGTTTTAACAGATTTGACCGATTGGTCAGAACATTTAGCAGCTTATAAAGCTCGCGCTCCCTTTTCTTATACAGCTTCTGACGAATTTATCAAACCGCAAGAAGCAGTCGAATGGATTGGAAAATATACCGATGGTGATGCAATTATTGTCACAGATGTTGGGCAGCATCAAATGTGGGCAGCACAATTTTATCCTTATAAAAATCCACGACAGTTGATTACATCAGGCGGAATGGGAACAATGGGATTTGGAATTCCTGCGGCGATTGGCGCAAAATTAGCGCATCCTGAAAAAAATGTTATTCTTTTCGTTGGGGATGGTGGCTTTCAAATGACTAATCAAGAGCTGGCACTGCTCAATGGCTATCATATCCCAATTAAAGTTGTATTAATTAACAATCATTCGCTCGGTATGGTTCGACAATGGCAAGAAGCCTTTTATGAAGAACGCCGAAGCCAATCTGTTTTCGATGTTGAACCGAATTTTCAACTACTCGCTGAAGCTTACGGAATCAAGCATGTAAAACTGGAAAACCCTAGTACGCTTTCAGAAGATTTGAAAGTCATCAACGAAGATGTGCCATTGCTTATTGAAATTGGAATTTCGCGTGCTGAACATGTGCTTCCAATGGTTCCTGCCGGTGCACACAATGATGAAATCATCGGTGTTGTTTTCAAAGAGGAGGAAAATCATGCGTAGAATGATTACAGCAAAACTCCACAATGTGACTGGAATTCTCAACCGTTTCACAGCAGTCCTCAATCGCAGGCAAGTCAACATTATTAGCGTGACGGCAGGCGTAACAGATAGTCAGGAAACGACACACACAACCTTTGTTGTTGAAATAGATACGCTAGAGGAGATGGAACAGATTATTAAACAGCTCAACCGTTTGATTGATGTTATTGAAGTAAGTGATATCACGGATATTCCTCACGTTGCACGCGAAGTTGTTTTGATAAAAGTCCAAGCACCGCCAACGCAACGGGCAGAAATTTTTACAATGATTGACCCTTTTCGAGTAAATGTCGTTGATGTCAATCGTGAAAATGTGACGATTCAACTTACCGGAGATTCTGATAAGATTGAAGCATTAATTGATGTCGTAGCACCTTACGGTATTTTAAATATGGCTCGAACAGGTAGCGCAGGCTTTGAGCGTGGTTAATATACACCATTTTGACCTAACAAGTGCATGCTATTTACACACTTCGCGCTCCCCTAAAATCTGTAGGGAAAAGAATTTCCCACAGATGAAATAATCACTTTAATTATGTTAATTTATATTTTTATTAAAAATTTAGAAAAAAAGAGGTCTTAAAATGGCAGTAACAATGTATTATGAAGATGATGTAAAAGTTCCAGCGCTGATTGGAAAACGGATTGCCGTTGTTGGTTATGGCTCGCAAGGTCATGCACATGCACAAAACTTGCGTGAAAGTGGACAAGATGTCATTATCGGTATTCGTCCAGGAAAATCCTTTGATAAGGCAAAAGAAGATGGCTTCGAGGTTTATCCTGTGGCAGAAGCTGTAAAACAAGCTGATGTCATCATGGTACTTGCGCCCGATGAAATTCAAGCCAAACTCTATGCTGAAGAAATTGCCCCAAATCTTGAAGCAGGTAATGCACTCGGATTTGCGCATGGCTTTAACATTCATTTTGGATTTGGTGAAAGTTCCGGTATTCGCTCGTCTCAGGATTTCCTGAGACGGCGATTTCAGAAACCCAAAGGCCATCGCCCCGTCGAACGCGGTGCACACCATCGGCATGAGATTTTCGATCGACGTGCTCTTCATCACGAGAGCCGGGCGCGTGACCAAGCGCGTGCTGCCGGCAGCCCACGTTCGCTTGCAGCGCGCGCTCGCCGCAGAGGCGCGGTCCTACAGCGCGAAGGTCGGCGAGCTCGACAAGCGCTCGCGAGATCCGCGCGCAGC
>JAJXWC010000095.1 GCA_021781855.1 Bacillota bacterium
CACTCCATGATTCATCATCATAAACAAACTAACTGGCATATTTTTTCTCCTTCTCGCGTCCTGTTATCGCAAGTTTCTATTTCAATTTAGCAGCCAAACTGGCTATACTCTTATTTTAACACAAATATTTTTCCTAAAATCATACTTTGGTATGATTTTTAATTCACATTGTGTTAGAATGTTAAAAGAATACATGGAGGAAGCCGATGAAGCCGCAAAAAATCGCCGTATTAGGTCCAGGTTCTTGGGGAACTGCTCTTTCGCAGGTGCTTAATGACAATGGTCATGAAGTTCGCATTTGGGGAAATAATTCCGAACAAATTGCCGAAATCAACGAACGGCACACAAACAAACGTTACTTTAAAGATGTCATTTTAGACGAAAAAATCAGCGCTTTTGACGACTTAGCAGTAGCACTTTCAGATGTTGATGCAATTTTATTCGTCGTACCGACCAAAGTGACGCGATTGGTTGCCAAGCAAGTAGCACAAGTGCTCAAGCACAAAGTTCATGTGCTTCACGCTTCCAAAGGCTTGGAGCAAAACACCCACGAAAGAATTTCAACAATTTTGGAGGAAGAAATTCCTGCTGAATTTCGCGGAGAAATTGTCGTCGTTTCTGGACCCTCACATGCCGAAGAAACGATTGTACGTGATATCACCCTCATTTCTGCTGCTTCTAAAGACCATGACGAAGCCAAATATGCACAGAATTTATTATCCAATGATTATTTCCGTCTCTATACAAATACTGATGTTATCGGCGTTGAAACGGCAGGCGCTCTGAAAAATATTATCGCCGTAGGTGCTGGAGCGCTTCATGGATTGGGCTTTGGTGATAATGCAAAAGCTGCGATTATCACACGTGGCTTGACCGAGATTACGCGGCTTGGTGTTGCAATGGGGGCTGAACCACTGACTTACATTGGATTGTCTGGTGTCGGGGATTTGATTGTAACAGGTACTTCTGTCCATTCACGAAATTGGCGTGCTGGTGATGCACTCGGACGCGGTGAAAAATTGGCAGATATTGAGCGCAATATGGGAATGATTATTGAAGGTGTCTCGACCGCTAAGGCTGCCTGGGAATTAGCTCAACAACTTCATATTGAAATGCCGATTACAGAGACGATTTACAAGGTCCTTTATGAAAATCTTGACGCTCGCGAAGGAATTTTGGATATCATGCGACGGGAAACACGTGCAGAAAATGAGTTTATTCAGTAGTCCAAAAGAATTGCTTCATCGCATTATCTTATATGTTAGCTTGTTTTTTTCTCATAAAAGCGCTATAATTTTAAAATAGAAGATGAAAAGAAATCGCCGTTTTATGCGACGATACTCATGTTTTTAAAGGGATAAGACATGAAAGTTGTGCAAGCGCTGACTTATCGTCAGATGCTTGTTGAGCCGTAGAAAGGAAAATGAAATTGCCAGATATTAAGACCAAAGGAAAGAAAGTTCGCAAAGCTGTTATTCCAGCCGCTGGTTTGGGAACACGCTTCTTACCTGCTACCAAAGCAATTGCCAAGGAAATGTTGCCCATCGTGGATAAACCCACTATTCAATTTATCGTTGAAGAAGCGCTGAAATCAGGAATTGAAGATATTCTGATTGTCACAGGCAAGGCAAAACGTCCAATCGAGGACCATTTTGATTCAAATATCGAGTTGGAACAAAATCTTCGTGAAAAAGGTAAAACGGAGCTGCTCAAATTGGTTGAGGAAACAACGGATATTAATTTGCATTTCATTCGTCAAAGTCACCCAAAGGGGTTAGGGCACGCAGTTTTGCAGGCTAAAGCTTTCGTTGGTGACGAACCTTTTGTCGTAATGCTTGGTGATGACCTCATGAATATCATGGGTGAAGGCGAACCGCTTACAAAAGATTTGATTAAGGATTATGAAAAAACACATGCTTCAACGATTGCAGTCATGAAAGTACCTCATTCAGAGGTAGACAAATATGGTGTGATTGCACCAAACGGCGAAGTCCAAAAAGGACTTTACAATGTTGAAAAATTTGTTGAAAAGCCAAAAATTGAGGAAGCACCTTCTGATTTGGCGATTATCGGTCGCTATCTTTTGACACCAGAAATTTTTACTATCTTGGAAAACCAAAAACCCGGTGCAGGTGGTGAAATTCAATTAACTGATGCGATTGAAACCTTAAATAAAACGCAGCGTGTTTTTGCTCACGAATTTACGGGAACCCGTTATGATGTTGGTGATAAATTTGGTTTTGTTGAGACAACCATTGAATACGGTTTGCATCATCCACAAATCAGAGAAGCTTTGGAAAAGTACATTGTTGAACGTGCAAAAACCTTAGTTGTTGATAAGAAAAAATAACGCAGCGACTAAATTCGAAGTTTGCCATTCCGACTCGCTACTTTTGGTGATGAGAATGGATAGCTTAACAGCTCAAACAGCTCAACAGTACAGTGTACTGTTGAGGTTGCAGATAGAGCAAATCTCTCATCATTCGCAGTAGCGAAGCTAGGCAGATAGTGAAATTAAAAAAATAGGATTTTCAATAGAAGTCCTATTTTTTGCTCCTGTATTGCCTATTTTCGTGAAATTTTTTGCAAATTGTGCTAGAATATGACTAAATGAAATTTCTCAGAGCTATCAAAATAAAACCCTTTGATTTGGTCGTTATTTTTCTTCTTTTCGTATCATCATTTTCTGTGCTCGCCTTTTTACCTAGCCAGAAAGTAGGTGCTTCAGCTGAAGTACGCGTGAATGGAAAAGTAATACGCACTTTTGACCTTAATAAAAATCAAACATGGACTTATCGTACAAAAAATGGATTTTGGAACATTATTCAGGTTCAAGACGGCAAAATTCGGGACAAGGCGGATAACACGCCTGACCAAATTGCTGTGCATAAAAGTTGGATTTCTCATGTAGGAGAAACCGCGGTTTGTCTGCCACACAATTTGGTCATTGAGGTAATGAGCGGTCAAAAAAATAACGAGGTGGATTATACTGAATGAATATTAAAGAATATGTTTATTCTGCGTTATTGACCGCTGTTGCTGTTGTTATGGGGATTTTTGAGTCTTGGCTTCCCCCATTTTTTGCTTTTGCTCCTGGCGCTAAAATTGGCCTTGCTAATCTTGTCATGATGATAGCCCTTTTTACACTGAATTGGCGAAAAGTATGGGTTATGGAAATCTTGCGACTGCTGATTACAGCGCTTTTTACAGGCTTTTCTGTTTTTATTTATTCGGCAGCAGGTGGAATCTTATCACTTTTGATGATGTATCTGATGAAACAATTTGGGCCTCGCCTAGTTTCAAAAATTGGAATCTCAGTCGTTGGTGGCTTTTTCCATAATCTTGGACAATTAACAGTCGCGGCAATTTTGGCAAGAGCAACTTCAGTCATGCTTTATTTGCCTTGGTTAACCATTTTTGGTATGTTGGCAGGCTTTGCGATTGGTATCGGAGCAAATCAGTTAATGGAACGGATAAAACCAATTCATGACTTAGTTATAAAAGAAAGTAAACAATGGACGTAAAGAATACAATTTGGTCGGATTATCCTCTTCTTTCCCGGGATTTGAACAAAGTGCAAAAATTAATGAAAAGTCAAATATCGGTAAAAAATGAATCAATTAAATTAGCGATTTTTGATATTTTTGATGCCGGTGGTAAAATGTTACGCCCTGCTTATTTGCTACTTTTTTCGGGATTTACCGAACTTTCTGACAAAGAAAAAATTGCGTTGGCAGCAAGTGTCGAGATGTTGCATACGGCAACTCTAATTCATGATGATGTGATTGATAAGGCAGATACCCGACGTGGCGTTGCAACTTTGTCGGCAAAATATGGCTCCGAAATTGCAGTTTACGCTGGTGATTATCTTTTTGTTGCTGTTTTCAAGCTACTGTCAGAATACAGCTTGGAATTATCTAACCTGACGAAAAATCTTGTTTCGATTGAGCGCTTGTTGGGTGGAGAATTGGGACAGCTTAATAAACATTTTGACCTTGAACAGACGCTTGATGATTATATTGAAAATATTTCTGGAAAAACAGGCGAGCTTTTTGCGATGTCTGCTTCCGTAGCTCCTTTGATTGCGAGAAATAATCGTTTAGCAAACACTGCTTATAAAATTGGCATGAACATCGGGATTGCTTTTCAGATTATGGACGATTATTTGGATTATGCAAGTGACGCAAAAACGCTTGGTAAACCTGTACTTGAGGACGTTCAGCAAGGCATTTATTCTGCTCCAATTTTGTTTGCCTTACAGGAAAATCGGAAAAAAATGACTCAACTTTTACAGGCGAAAAAATTCGATGAAGTTTATGAATTTGTCCAGACTTCCACAAGTTTAACTCAGACAAAAGAATTGGCTAAATCCTATACTAATGCGGCTTTACAGCTCATTAACAAATTGCCAAAAGGTGAGAATCGTGAGATGATTTCTGCCATTACTGCGAAACTTTTGGAGCGCACCTTATGACAAAAGATGAATTTTATATAGCACTTTATCAGTTTGGCATTGAATTAAGTGAGCAGCAAGAAGTTCAGTTTGAGCGTTATTTTGAGCTTTTGGTGGAATGGAATGAAAAAATAAATTTGACTGCCATCACAGAAAAATCAGAGGTCTATCTGAAACATTTTTACGATTCGATTGCACCGATTTTGTATGATTTGATTGCTGACCATCCTGTTAAATTGCTTGATATTGGTGCTGGAGCAGGTTTTCCGAGTTTGCCGATGAAAATTATTTTCCCTTCGCTGCAAGTGACCATCATTGATTCATTGCAAAAACGAATTAACTTTTTGACAGAATTGTCCAAGGCATTAGCACTTGAAAATGTGACTTTGTTGCATGGAAGAGCAGAGGATTTTGGACAAAATGTGCGCTATCGAGGACAATTTGATTTTGTCACGGCGCGTGCCGTAGCGCGCTTGAGCGTTTTATCTGAATTGACCATTCCATTTTTACAGCAAAATGGGCAACTTCTTTCGCTTAAAGCCAGTCAATTTGAGGATGAATTAGCTGAAGCTAAAAATGCGATTGCCCTACTGGGAGCAAAATTTATTAAGCAGGTTGATTACCAACTGCCAAACGGCGACGAACGCCATATCGCACTGATCGAAAAGAAAAAAGAAACACCAAAAAAATATCCGCGTAAAGCAGGAACACCCGCAAAAAATCCGCTCTGACAAACTGTCAAAACGGATTTTTTTATTCTTTACTCAAGCATTCCATTCGGTCTTGATGGCACGATAAGCAGCTACTGGATTTTTCGCCTGTGTAATCGGACGCCCGACCACGATGTAGTCCGAGCCGATTTGACGGGCTTTGCTAGGTGTCATCACACGCTTTTGGTCACCAACTGCGCTTCCTGCGGGACGAATGCCGGGGGTCAGGCAGATGAAATTTTGTCCTGTGGCATTTTTTATTTTGGCAACTTCGTGGGCGCTGCAGACCACGCCGTCAAGTCCTGCTTCTGCTGTTTTCTGCGCGTAATGAATGACCGAGGCTTCCAGACTGGTCTGGATATTTTGGTCGCTGTGCATGATAGTCTCGCTGGTCGAGGTCAGTTGGGTCACCGCGATGAGCTTTGGTGCAAGTTTCCCTGTTGGCGTGCCTTCGTTCAAGCCTGCTTTGGCTGCTACCATCATCTCCACACCACCTGCTGCATGGACATTCGTCATATCCACGCCCAGCCCTGCCAGCACTTTCATCGCAGAGCGCACAGTGTTTGGAATATCGTGAAGTTTGAGGTCCAAAAAGACACGATGTCCCTGATTTTTTACGTACTCAACCACTTGCGGACCTGCTGTATAAAAAAGTTCCATGCCGATTTTCACATACAATTTTTCATCGGCGGGAAATTGTGCGAGGAAATCTTTAACCGCCTGAAAAGTCGGGAAGTCTAGGGCGATGATGGGTCTTGCTTCAAAAGTCATTTTATTTTTTCCTACTTTCTTTCAGATATTGTCCTTTTTTCATAGTATCAGAGCTGACAGGCCTGTAAATACGGTCTTTCCGGGCACCAAAATATTCGAGACTATCAAATTTGGCCCAGTCAATGCTGCCATCAGAGTTGACAAGATGGTCATCAACCAAGCGGTCAGTGATTTTGACAAAAAGGTGACTGATGTCGTCCTGACTGATAATTTGCTCAACTATGCCAATGGCCGTCATCAAGCCATTCTCCAGAATGGGTACATCGTCAAACTCGGAGAGTATTGCCCCTTTTTCTGTCAGCGCTGACCATTTCGTCCGACGACTGACAAGCCCTGCAATATCGGACAGGAGACCGTCCTCAATGCCCAGATAATTGACCGACAAGCGGCTGCCAACTGTTAAATTTGACGCAGTTTGTCCGTCTGCACCTACGCCCATGACGAGTGTATCGCCTAACATATATGATGAGCTGTAAGTCGTGGCGAGCACCTCGTCAGTCGCTGATAGCTTCGTCAGCCCGATGAAAACAGGAAATCCTGCGTAGAACATGGGGCTGTCATACTCAATCTTTGTCATTTATAAAGCCTTTCTAAAAACTAAACTTGTGCGTGCCAATCCTATTTTCTCCTCATAAAATCGGTGTGCATCAAGCCGCTGTATGCCAGAGGTCAGCACAAGCATTTCACACGCTTGCCGAACGCCCTCAGCAGCCACTTCATCAAGCAACAATTTACCAAATCCTTTGCTACGGTGTGCTTCATCAGTTACCAACTCATAAACAAAAACGTGCTTGCCCTCATAAAGGTTATACTGTATGTCAAATCCTGCATAAGCCACCAGCTCATCGGCGACCGCCAAAACAAAAACACGATAAGCCGGCATTTGCTTTGTCAACCGTTGATAGTCTTCAAAAGTCAATTTAGGTCGGAGCTGTTGCAGCACTTTCCATGCTTTTTTAAATTCCAGAAATTCTAATTCTTGAACAACAAGCTGGTCAAAAATTTTTTTAATCACTTTCAAGTAAAATTTCCCTCAATTCTTCAACATTCCGCACAATTTGCGAAGCACCAGCTTTTTCAAGCTCATCACGGCTGCCGTAACCATACAAAACGCCAATGGAATCCAACTGATTTTGCTTTGCACCGTTAATATCAAAAACCGTATCGCCAATCATAACTGGATTACGGGCAGTCCCATACTCGGTTAACACAGATAAAATCACCGATGATTTCGTTACTCGGCTACCGTTTGCATAATTTGCGCCTACTACGCGTTCAAAATATTGACTAATCCCATAAAAATCCGTAATTTCACGCGCCGTCAGCTCAGGCTTACTCGTTGCCACAAAACAACGTTTCCCTGCTTCACTCAAAGCAAGCAAAAGCTCAGGAATGCCAGTATAAAGACGATTTTGGAACTTTCCTTCACGTTCATAATAAGTTTTGAAATGCTTTGATGCTTCCTGAACTTCCACTGCTGAAAAATGAAAATAACGCTCAAAACTTTGCGGCAATGGCGGTCCAATGAACTTCCTCAAAATCATCGTATCTGGATTTTCAATTCCCATTTTAGCTAGTGCAAACTCAAGTCCTGCAATAATTCCCACGGCAGATTCCAGCAAAGTACCGTCCATATCAAATAAAATTGTATCGTAAACCATTTTAAATCCTGTCTAATACCGTTTCGCTTTTAAAAAAGCATTAAGATGCGCTACGCTGTCCATGCTCGCTACGGTGCTAAAGCACCTAGTCGCAATGGCAACCTTTGTGTTTTCCGCAAACCACTTCTTGCTCAAGCTCAAGGCAGTATCTTTGCAGTTCGACTGCCCTAGGGTCTAAACGCTTTAGCGTTTAGACTTCAGGGACAGAGCGACCTGATATTGCAAATGTCAGGTTGTGTTCTAATGAAATCCAAAATTGGATTTCAAAAGCGAACTAGTATAAGTTTTCAGGGATAAAACGATAAGAATAACGATTTTCTCCCCATCCATCCCAATTCCGCAGCAGTCCTTCGCAGACAAAACCGTTTTTATCCAGCA
>JAJXWC010000096.1 GCA_021781855.1 Bacillota bacterium
AGCAGAATGCTCAGTGTCAAAGTGAGCGAAAAAGCTGAAATTTGCAGTATAGCAAGAATACAAGCTATTCTAATCCAGAAGACTAAACGCTGGAGCAAGTACAGGACAGCAGATTTATCTATTTTTATCACTTCAAATCTTAAGGGCACCTCTAAAAACTCAGAAATTCTGAATTCGGCTAAATTTTCCAAAATCTTCGTCTTTCTCCTAACCTTGCACCAGCAAGGCTTCGTCGTCAGTCCTCGATTTTGAAAAATTTAGCTCGAACTCAAAATTAGCAGTTTTTAGAGGTACCCTTAATTCGGAAGGAGAACAATGACCCAAAAACAAGAAGATGAAAGCTATATGCGTCACGCACTAGAACTTGCTAAAAAAGGTGGAGGCGATGTCAATCCAAATCCCCAAGTCGGCGCAGTTATCGTCAAAAATGGGGAAATAATTGGCGAAGGTTATCATGAGCATTTTGGGGATTTACATGCAGAACGAAATGCCTTTAAAAATTGTACTTCATCAGCAAAAGGCGCAACAATTTATGTAACTCTGGAACCCTGCGCGCACACAGGTCACCAACCTCCTTGTTATGAAGCGATTATTGAGCATGAAATCAAGCGTGTTGTTATTGGCTCTTTTGACCCTAATCCTCTCGTTTCGGGCAAGGGACTTGAAGCTCTACGTGCCGTAGGAATTGAAGTTGTGGGACCAGTCCTCGAAGAAGAGTGTAAAGCTATTAATCACATTTTCTTTCACTACATCGAAACCAAGCTGCCTTATGTCATGTTAAAATATGCCATGACGCTTGACGGCAAAATTGCCACTTACACAGGTGCATCAAAATGGATTACAGGTGAGCAAGCGCGCAAAAAAGTACATCAAGACCGTTCACGTTTTATGGCAATTATGGTAGGTGTGGGAACAGTCATTGCAGATAATCCAGAGTTGACCAGCCGTATCGAAAATGGTAAAAATCCGATTAGAATCATCTGTGACACGCATTTGCGAACTCCGATTAACTCAAAAATCGTAAGTACGGCAAGGGAAATCCCGACAATTATTGCAACAGCGGAAGATTCGGCAGAAAAACGAAAACCCTATCTTGAAGCAAACTGTGAAATACTCCAACTCTCCACCAAAAATGGTGAAATTAGTCTTCAGGAACTCGTCAAAAAATGCGGTGCCAAAGCTATTGATAGTATTCTTATTGAGGGTGGTGCAAGTCTAAATGCAGCAGCACTTGAAGCAGGAATTGTCCAAAAGGTCCAAGCTTATATTGCGCCAAAAATTTTCGGAGGGAAAACAGCTAAAACGGCAGTAGCAGGACAAGGGGTTGCGCAGCCCGACCAAGCCTATCTTTTTAAAACACCTGAAATCAGTATTTTAGGGGAAGATATCTTACTAGAAAGCGAGATAAAATCATGTTCACGGGAATTGTAGAAGAAGTTGGAAAAATTGCCGCAATAAAACGCGGGGTCAACTCTTCGCAGCTGACAATTTCGGGTAAAATTATTTTTGATGACCTGAAAATAGGCGACAGCATAGCAACTAATGGTGTCTGTCTGACCGTAACGACCTTTTCTAGTAAAACTTTTATCGCTGATGTCATGCATGAAACTCTTGAACGTTCTAATTTAGGAGCTCTTAGACCAGGAAGCTCGGTTAATCTGGAACGCGCAATGCTAGCGAATGGACGTTTTGGCGGACATATTGTTTCAGGGCATATCGATGGTACAGGAACGATTACGACAATAAAAAAAGACGATAATGCAGTTTGGTACACAATAAAAACGACTTCTTCAGTACTAAAATATATTGTCGAAAAAGGTTCAATCACGATTGATGGGATTAGTTTGACCGTCGCAAAAGTTGGAGCGGAAAATTTTAGTGTATCTATCATTCCGCATACAGCCGACCATACTATTCTTGTTGAGAAAAAAGCAGGAGATACGGTTAATCTGGAAAATGATATTGTCGGGAAGTATGTTGAAAAAATGCTGACAGCTCCAGAAGCTGCACATTCGCCGACCACATTAACCAGAGAAAAACTTGCACAATACGGCTTTTGATTTTGTTTGACTTAGCAAATGCTTGCTGAGTCGTAGAAGGAGAAAAAATGTTTCAATATAACACGATAGAAGAAGCGCTGGAAGCGTTACGTCAAGGAAAGATGATTATTGTCACAGATGATGAAGACCGAGAGAATGAAGGGGACCTCATTTGTGCCGCAGAATTTGCGACCACAGAAAATATCAATTTCATGGCAACAAATGCCAAAGGATTGATTTGTACACCAATCAGCGAGTATTATGCAGAAAAGCTGCATTTGTCGCAAATGCTCAAGAAAAACACAGATAATCATGGTACGGCATTCACTGTTTCGATTGACCACGTGGAGACGACAACGGGAATTTCTGCAGTTGAGCGAAGCTATACCATTCGCAAACTGGTTGAAGAAGATGCAAAGTATGATGATTTTAGAAGACCAGGACATGTTTTTCCATTACTTGCCAAGAAAAATGGTGTACTCGAACGCAGCGGTCATACCGAAGCAACCGTTGATTTGATGCGGCTTGCAGGGCTGAAAGAAGCAGGGATTTGCGTTGAAATCATGGCAGAAGATGGCACAATGATGCGTGCGCCAGAACTACAGAAAAAAGCAAAAGAATGGGGACTGGTCTTTATCACCATAAAAGACCTTCAAGAATATCGGAAACGCAAAGAGATTCTTGTAGAGCGTGTGACGAAAGCAAAATTACCGACAAAATACGGTGAATTTGAGATTTTTGGCTTCATCAATAAACTTAATGGTGAGCACCATGTGGCGCTTGTCAAAGGAGAAATCGGCGATGGAGAGAACGTACTTTGTCGTGTCCATTCGGAATGTTTGACAGGAGATGCTTTTGGTTCAATGAAATGTGACTGCGGTGAGCAGCTGCAGGCGGCATTGAAACAAATCAATGATGAAGGGCGAGGGATTTTACTTTATCTTCGTCAAGAAGGAAGGGGCATTGGACTGATTAATAAGTTGCGTGCCTACGCATTGCAAGATGAGGGGATGGATACGGTTGAGGCCAATCTGGCGCTCGGATTCAAAGAAGATGAGCGGGAATATTACATTGGAGCACAGATTTTGCGTGATTTGGGTGCAAAATCTCTTCGACTATTGACTAACAATCCAGCAAAAATTGACGATTTGTCTGATTACGGCTTGTCTGTCTCAGAACGTGTTGCCATCCAAATGGACGAAAACCAATTTGATGCGGATTATTTGCATGTTAAGCATGAAAAAATGGGACATTTGCTAAAGTTTGATTAAGATTTGATATGCTTTGCAAAAGCAAAGTTGAGAATGATTCTGTTGAAGTGATTACTTCATCAATGAGGAACTCTTTTCTCCCTACTGATGTCGGGAGAACGAAGCAAAGATTGCCATTTCGACTGGCTGCTTCAGTAGCTAAGCTGCTGAGACAGTGCTGCTTATCCCGCGCCTGAAGAGGCATATACTTGCTAAGTTAAAAAAACAAAATAAAGAAAGAAGAACAAAAAAATGACCACTTACGAAGGAAAATTAGTCGCAGAAAACGCAAAATTCGGGATTATCGTTGCCCGCTTCAACGAATTTATCAACTCCAAACTTTTGGCAGGAGCACTTGATGCGCTTAAACGTCATGGTGTTGAAGAAAGTCAGATTGACATTGCCTGGGTGCCTGGTGCATTTGAGATTCCATTAGTGGCGCAGAAAATGGCACATTCGGGAGATTACGATGCGGTGATTTGTTTGGGGACAGTGATTCGTGGAGCAACATCACATTATGATTTTGTCTGTAGCGAAGTTTCAAAAGGAATTGCCAATGTATCCCTTAATAGCGGGATTCCTGTGATGTTTGGTGTTTTGACTACGGAAAATATTGAGCAAGCTATTGAACGCTCTGGAACGAAAGCCGGGAATAAAGGCTTTGATGTTGCAGTCGGTGCTGTTGAGATGGTAAATTTGATTCACGAGATGAAGCTATGATGAAAAATTTACTTTTTGATTATGATGGTACTTTGCACGATACGATTGGGATTTATGCTCCTGCTTTTCGTTACAGCTATGAACAGGTTGTATCAGACGGTTTGGCTGAACCTAAAATTTTCACAGATAAAGAAATCAGTCAATGGCTAGGTTATACTTCGCGTGAGATGTGGCAGCTTTTCATGCCAGAACTCACCGATGAGCAGAAAAGATATTATGGCAAATTGATTGGTAAAAAAATGGACGAGCTGATTGGCGAAGGAAAAGCAGAACTTTATCCGAATGCTTTGTCAACACTTCAGAGTTTGAAAGATAAAGGTTATCGGCTGATTATTTTGAGTAACTGTCGTGAAAGTTATATGCAAACCATGCGGAAAAAGTTTGGGCTTGATGGGTATTTTGAAGCTTATTATTGTGGAGAAACTTATGATTTTGAACCTAAGACTAAGATTTTTGAGCAGATTGAGCAAAAGTTTTCAGGCGAATTTATCATGATTGGGGACCGTTTCCATGATATGGAGGTTGCCAAAGTGCATCATTTGCAATCCATAGGTTGTGCTTACGGCTTTGGACATGACGGAGAGTTAGATGGTGCAACAACCATTATTTCTGAAATCAGTGAGCTTACTGAGCTATTATGAAGCAGAAACGTGTTCTTGGTAGGAGTTTCGATTTTTACCAAGTTTAGGGAACGAGCTCACATTTGTGATATGAGCTCACCATCTCGTTTCGTTCCGCTATCCATTCGTGAAGCACCGTTTCATAAGTCTAGCTGATAAAGCGATTGACTCTAGGGCAGTTGAGCGAAATTCGAATTACTGAGATAAATGAGAATCCAATTTTGGATTCTTTTTTGATTTTAGTAATGTGATATAATATTTCTATGAGAAAACAAGTAACAGCAATAGCACACACGAACATTGCGCTGATTAAATATTGGGGAAAGGCTGATATGCGGCTTAATTTGCCCACTACAAGTAGTCTTTCAATGACATTGGATAAATTTTATACAAGGACTGCTGTAGAATTCACTGAAAATATTGCAGACCAGCTAATACTGAACGGAGCAAGTGCAGATAGTAGCCGAATCAGCAAATTCTTGGATATTATGAGAGAAAAATATGGCGATTTTCCAAAAGTTTTGGTGACATCTGCTAATCATGTTCCAACTGCTGCAGGCTTGGCTTCAAGTGCTTCTAGTTTTTCTGCACTAACGGGAGCGATGTTTGGATTACTTGATTTGCCACAAAATACACAAGAAATGTCTCGGATTGCAAGGCGTGGTTCGGGTTCCGCCTCACGTTCGATTTTCGGTAATTTTGCAGTGTGGAATAAAGGAGACTCAGATGAAAATTCTTATGCTGAAAGTTTCTACGATAAAGACATCAACTTGTCAATGCTGGTAGCAGAGATTTCAAGTGAGCAGAAAAAAATGTCCTCTACTCAAGGAATGCAGTTGGCACAAAAAGCACCGACTTATAGCACTTGGGTTGAAAAATCAGACCATCAGCTTAAAGAAATGAAAACTGCGATTTTGCAGGAGGACATTGAGAAGATTGGTTTGATTGCTCAGGATAATGCACTGGGAATGCATGAGCAGAACCGCCTTTGTCCAGCACCATTTGATTATTTTACGGAGCAAACCAGACGTGTGGTGGATTTTGCAGCGCGTTGTTATCAATCAGGTTTACTTGCTTTTGTGACTATAGATGCCGGACCGAATGTAAAAATAATCACGGATAGAGCAACAGAGAAACAATTATTGGCAAAATTTCAAGCTGCATTTCCTGAAATTTCTTTTGAAATTGCACATGCAGGCGAGGGGCTAAAATATGTATGAAAAAGTAGTGGTAAAGGTACCAGGAAAGCTTTTTATTGCTGGAGAATATGCAGTGACACGCCCACGAGGGTTGTCACTTGTGGCAGCGGTTGAAACGGATTTTTCGGTTACGATATCTGAAAGCGACGATAGGGTATCACAACTTCATACCAATGTGGCTATTCCAGATGAAACTTTTAATTTGGAGCACTTTTCTGGAGCTGGACATGGCTGGGAATTCGTTTCGAAAGTGATTAAAATAATGAATATCGGCACTTATCCGGAAATTCGAATTGATATTGAAAGTCCTTTGGGTTTTGGTGAAAATAAAAAGGGATATGGC
This sequence comes from Bacillota bacterium, assembly GCA_021781855.1. GTDB lineage: Bacteria > Bacillota > Bacilli > Lactobacillales > Streptococcaceae > Lactococcus. Next base: position 6,172 of record JAJXWC010000096.1, read on the forward strand.
TCAAGCGCCTGTGTAGTGGTTGGGCTTGCGAAAGCACTCAATATTTTTTATCATCTAGGATTATCACTTGATGATATCTATAAAAAGGCGGGAGAAGCACATTATCGGGTGCAAGGGTCAGGTTCGCTCGGAGATGTGGCCGCAATTACTTATGGTGGTATTATTTTTTATCGTTCTGGAAAACGTTCAACGGTTGTGCAACATTCAGGACTTTATACGGACTTTTCAGGTTTCGAAATAAAACCCGTTAGCTTGCCGCAAGACTGGCAGGCGTATGTTGTTCAAACAGGAAAGGCTGCAAAAACGGGGGAAAAGTTGAAAATAGAGTTTTCTGCCGATTTCTATGAGCAGTCAGATGAGTTGGTAATTGAACTTGCTACGGCGCTTGATTTGCAGGATTTTGCATTGTTTAAAGAGAAACTCATTCAAAACCAGCTACTTTTACTTGAACATGTTCCGGAAGGTTATATGACGCAAAAGCTTGCTTTGGCATTGAATTTGGTAAATGCTCAGGAGAATCTTGTAGGCAAGATTTCAGGAGCAGGTTTTGGAGAAAATATGATTGTTTTTGCAAAGAACGAAAAAGGAATAAGTGAAATTCAAGAAGAATTGGCTAAAAATGATATTGTTTTTGAAAAAATAAGGATTTCTGAGACTTTTTAAGGAGGAGAGATGGCGGAAAAAGAGATTCATCAGCATCGCAAAGACGAGCATCTCTCGTTAGCGCTGAAATACTGGAAAAATGGCGGTGATCAGGCGCAAGGAGTGGGCTTTCGAGATATTCGGTTTATTCCAGAGACTTTTCCTGAATTGGCGCTTGATGAAGTGAATTTGTCACTTGAGCGTTTTGGAACGCGGTTTGAATTTCCTTTTTATATTGAAGCAATAACAGGAGGCTCTGAGCGTGGAGATAAACTTAATGTTCAATTAGCAGAAGCAGCAGCACGACAGCATTTGGCTTTGGCGGTTGGTTCTCAGTCGATTGCACTGAAGTTTCCTGAGCTTGCTGCAGGCTTCAAAAAAGTGCGTGAGGTTAATCCCGACGGATTTATTTTTGCAAATTTAGGAGCGGGACATTCTCTGGAACACGCAAAACGAGCGGTAGATATGCTTGCGGCAAATGCGTTGGAGATTCACGTGAATAGTGCGCAAGAATTGACTATGCGAGATAGTGAAGGCGACCGTCAATTTTATTGGCTGGAAAATGTAAATGAAATTGCGGAAAAGCTTGATGTACCAGTTATCGTTAAGGAAGTCGGCTTTGGGATGTCGCAGCAAATTTTTTCGTTGCTAGCACAGACAAAGGTGGCGGCAATTAATGTTGGCGGTAAAGGCGGCACTAATTTTGCCTGGATTGAGCGGGAACGTGGGGGCAAATTTGAGTTGACAGATTATGGAATGACTACAGTGGAAAGCCTGTTGGAAGCTCAGTTTGCGAGAAATTCGAAGCTGTTGATTGCAACGGGAGGGATAACTTGTGCGGCAGATATGGTGAAAAGTCAACTTTTGGGCGCTGATTTAGCGAGTTCAGCAGGGTTTATATTGCAGGTCTTGATGAAAAATGGTGCAACTGCCTTGGATGAATTGCTTGAAGCCTGGAAGACGGATTTGGCTCGATTTTATGCTTTGTTGGGCGTGCGTAATCTGACAGAATTGCAGCAAAAGTCGGTGCTTTTTAGCCTTGAAGCGCAAAATTTCATTGCTCAGCGGCA
>JAJXWC010000097.1 GCA_021781855.1 Bacillota bacterium
TGCATTTTGGGGCGAGTGTTGAATTAGTCTAAAACTTAACTGAAATCTTAACTAAATTACTAACTAAAAAGCTACAAAATTAGCTATATTTTTCTATAATTTTTCTTTATAAAATACATCAGAAACCTTTTAAAATGCCAGTTTCTATCAATTTAAATAAATAAAATTCATAAATTTTTTAAACAAAAAAGTTAGCTTTTTAATAGGCTTTTCAGTTGACAAATATATAAAGAGTTGGTAAAATATAATTGTGCATACAAAATAGTATGTATAAAAATTGCTAATCCATCTCTTGAAAGTACACCCCTCACCATAAGAGGAGCGCCGAAATCAAGAGATTTTTTGTTTATCAGGAGGAAAAACATTTTGAAAAAAGTTGCGATTTTAGTTGATGGAGGATTTTATCGAAAACGTGCAGGACACGTTAAAGGACATGTTACTCCAAAAGAACGTGCTGAAGAACTTCACGAATACTGTCGTCGTCATCTAAAAGAACGGAGTTTTGGTAAAGGACAACCTGTATACGATGAATTATACCGTATTTTCTATTATGATTGTGCTCCTATTTCCAAACAGGTCTATCACCCATTAACGCAAAGAACAATTGATTTTGGGAAAAGTGAACTGAAAGAATGGACCGAGAGCTTCTTTACTGAACTTGCAAAAATGAGAAAAGTAGCGCTTCGATTAGGAGAACTAAGCGATGGGGGAGCAAATTTTAATTTAAAACCAGCTATCACAAAGCAACTTTTATCTGGGAAAAAAGACATTTCTAATCTTGAAGAAAAAGATTTTTCGTTATCATTTCAACAAAAAGGGGTAGATATGAGAATTGGTCTTGACATCGCAAGTTTATCATTTAAAAAGCAAGTAGATAAAATAATTCTTATTGCCGGAGATAGCGATTTTGTACCTGCAGCAAAGATGGCAAGGCGAGAGGGGATAGATTTTATACTTGATTCTCTTGGAAACCCTATAAAAGAGTCTTTGTCTGAGCATATTGATGGTCGCAAATCTTGCGACGATGATTATAGGAATCACCAACAAAATAATAAAACTAATTAAATAAAAAAATCCGCCCCAGTTCCCCAACTAGACGGCGGATTTGATAATTTACATACAGTAAAAATTGGCAGAATTGTCAAGGATTTTACTGTACCCATTTTAACAAAAACGGAGGTACTTTTCAATGGCAAGATATGTGAAGCGTGGCAAAACATGGCAATATGAGATTTCATATAAAGATGCAGACGGAGTATTTAAAAAGCTAAGAAAAGGTGGTTTTCCTAAAAAATCAGATGCGATTGCTGAAGCAGGAGAAATTGAATCTAAGCTTGTCAAAGGATTTTATTCAACTACTCAAGATGTACTCCTTACCGACCATTTTCAACAATGGATTGAAACTTTCAAAAAAAGTAAAGTTTCAGATGGGACCTATCGAAAATATCTCTATACTTTATCAGTATTAAAAAAATATTTTTCAACAGCTACTATCAAGACAATGAATCGTGTCAAATATCAAGAGACGCTCAACGTCTATGCTGTTAGTCATTCAAATTCATCTGTGAAACAAATTAATATACATGTTCGAGCAAGCTTAGAAAATCTACTTGATGATTTTATTATAAAAAATGATTTTACAAAAGGAGCCATTTCCAAAGGTGGAACGGGTTCAAAGAGTGAAGATTTGAAGTATTTAAATTTTGCTGAATTCACTGAACTGATTAATCTGGCAAAATCCAAAATCAATCCCGTCTATGCTTCTTCTTTCATGATTTATATTGGTGCAATGACTGGAATGAGGTTCAGTGAACTTGCTGGATTAACTTGGAATAATGTTGATTTAGACAGTGGAATGATTCGTGTGAAGCAAACTTGGGATTACTATAAAAATGACTTTGCACCGACAAAGAATGAGCAATCTGAACGCATATTAGCCATTGACGAAGAAACTTTAACTACCATGATATATTTCAAGGAGAAGCAAACGGAGCTGCTTAGACGGCTCGAAATTGTCCCACAGCATGATTTTGTTTTCTACAACATAAAAAACGGTGTGATTTCAAATAATGCTGTAAATAAAGAGTTGCGTACTTTTTGCAAACGATTGGGAATTACAGAAATTACCTGTCACGGATTACGTCATACCCATGCTTCTACAATGCTTTATAAAGGCATCAATATTTTGTATGTATCAAAGCGCCTTGGCCATAGTAGTCTCAATGTGACAATGTCTGTCTATTCGCATATTTTGAAAGAGCTAGAAGAAAAAGATAATGAAAACATCAAAATTATCTTTTCCGAAATAAATAAAAAGCCATTTGGCACAAATTTGGCACAAAATAATTAAAAAGCCTTGTATATCAAGGCTTTTTCACATAATAACATGATTCGGGGGGGATTCGAACCCTCGACCGTTCGCTTAGAAGGCGAATGCTCTATCCAGCTGAGCTACCGAACCAATTTTCTGTCAGGTTTGACCGTTTCGTCAAAATGACTAGACCTGTCAAACCCAACAGCATTTAGTTTAGCATATTTTCCTAATTTTATCAATTATTGACCAGGATAGAGTGTTCCATCTGTATAAACGTAACTGCCATTTTTGTAATAAACTGTATAACCTTTTGGTGAAGTATAGACGCCAGCCGTACCTGTAGGTGTCAATCCTGCCGGGACAGGTTTCTGACTTGTAGAAGTTGTCGTACTGCTTGTGTTTGTTGCGCCTGTGCTCGAACTACCAGTCGTATCTGTACTTGATGAACTTGATGTTCCACTTGTTGATGTTGCATTGCTCACCACAGGATTTCCCGTTGTTGAAATGTATTTTCCGGAATTGCTGGAATCAATCGTTACAAGGCTACCGTCTGTATTTATTCCATAAACTGTAGCTTTGCCATTTTCTGTAACCGTTGCAGAAGGCATCAAATAACCTTGTGAATCAGCACTTGTTCCATAATAGCTTTCATAGGTGATAATATCGTTTCCTAGTGTGGTTTCTGTTGGTTCCCCTAGAGACGAACGCATCGCATTTTGCACAGCGAGGTCAACATTTTCCGGCATAAATTGGTAAGATGCCCCTTGAGCCGTCATACCGACTCCTTGATACTGGATAGAAACCACTTTTTTGAAACAATCCTTATAAGCAATAAGCGAAGCCAGCGTGCTTCCATTTATAGGAATATTCGTTTTCATATCCTGACTGATATCACTTAGGAATTTTTGGTATTGAGTGATATTATCCAACGCCACAATCTTTTTCATAAGTGCTGAAAGAACTGCGCGCTGATGAGCCTGGCGTCCATAATCCCCATTTCCCAAAGTGTGCCTGTCACGTGCAAAAACAAGTGCTTGCTGTCCATTTAGTAATTGGAGGCGATTATCCGGATAATAGGGTACATAAGCAGTATAAGCAGGTTCCGTATCAGAAATATAGATTGCACCGCTTGCTACAGTTTCTCCCGTAGGAAGCGTAACCATCTGTCCTTTACTTGTCCCCTTGAGTGCGTCTTGACCGTTTGTGTCATTGACCACCTCAATGCCACCAACATCATCTACCAGATTGATAAGACCGTCAAAGTTCATCGCAACAAAGTTGGTGACATTTACACCAGCCTGTTGACCAATCGTATTCATTGCATATTGTGCCGCAGAAGTAATACCACCAGCATTATAACCATAAGGATAGGCAGCATTCATCTTTTGTTTAGAAATAATCTTACCATTTCCGTCCAAAATATTGGTCATGGTATCGCGTTCCATCGAAACCATTGTGGTTGTGTCTGTTTTGGGATTGAGCGTCATGACGATTTGCGAGTCAGAATTCCCTTGCCAACTATTCGCAGTTCCGCGACCTACGCCACCAGTATCTACACCGAGAAGGACGATTGTCAATGGTTTTGTAGCCTTCAGAGTTTGTGTTGTGTCTGTTTTCCCGACACTTGTATAAGTTGTTTTCAGCGTCTTAACCGTGCTAGATGACACCGTAAAGAGATACGCCGCACCAGCGCCAACTGTGAGTACAACAATGGCTCCTACCATGAGGAGCGATTTTAGCCAAAGTTTCATACTAAGATTATATCAAAATTTTGATATTAAACAATAGGGAAATGATAAAAAATTATGAGTCTTTCGAAAAACCGCTTCATTGAATTTGAGTAAAAATTTTCAAATCCAAGAAAACAGAATGAAAAATTAATGTGATTACCTCATTTATAAGGATTCCCTTCTCACACAGATGCTAAGGAACAACTGACATCTGTGGCGCATCTCACTCCATTCGCTCTATCTACGATAGCACGGTGTTCCTAGATAGCAGATACTGCTAGATTAAAGCTGGACTTTCTTCAAAAGCTGCTCATAACGTGTACCATGCGGAATAAGATTGATTTCACGTTCATTTTCATTTACAAGCGAAGAAGCATATTTGTCAAAAATGATTTCCAGATAAGCTTCTGGCAAATCATGCCCCAACAACTCTCCCCATTCAATAACAGAGACACCATCGCCGAACAAATAGTCGTCCATATCAAAGCTATCTGGGTCGTCACCAATTCGATAAACATCCATATGATAAAGCGGTAGGCGCCCCTCGTATTCGCGTACAATTGTATAAGTCGGGCTTTTAATCATCTGGTGAATATCCAAACCAAGTGCCAAACCTTTGACAAAAGTTGTTTTACCTGCGCCTAATTCACCTGTTAAAACAATAATATCTTGCGGTTTTAGTTCTCGCCCAAGTTTCTGAGCAAATTGTAACATTTCTTTTTCGTTAAATTTCATTTTTCCTATTTTCTAATTTCATGTCAGCAGCATTAGACCTCGAATTTCGCTCAATAGCTTCATCCAAACGATATCCGCTCTCCAAATCTATTCGGCAATAATAATGAGTCTTTACTTCATCTTCGACTTCTTCTGAAATTCGTTTTTCGCTTGTTTTCTTTGAGAATTTTATCTGCTAGCTGATTCATCTGCTGCGTCTCGGACAAGCTTTTTGTCTCCTGTGTATGAGTTTTCATCGTTTCCTGCGGTTTGACAATGTGCTCAGATAATTTATTTTTCGTCAGGCGACCGCGGAAATGCCGAATAACCGCAATAAGACCACCAATAATCGTCACCAAAGCTGACAAGCTTGACAATATAATCAGCCAGATATTTGTACTATTTTTGCTATTATTATTATTGTTGACCGTTTCTTTAATAATCGTTGTAGAAGATGCGGGTGCACTACTTTGCGGCGGATTTTGCGCATCAGGAGCCGACTTTATCGTTTGGGTCGGTTGCTGTGTTGTCGTGCTTGTAGGTGTTGTTTGATTGTTATTCACGGTCTGATTATTTGCTTGACTACTGCTTTGAGTGGTACTTGTTGTACTCTGGCTCGTGCTATCTGAAGTTGAATTTGCTGTGCTTTGGCTTGTGCTTTGCGTAAGATTATTTGTACTGCTTTGTGGTGTTGTGTCTGCAAATACTGGTGCTGTCTGCATAATCAACACGATACTTAAAACTAATACTTTCAAATTTTTTTTCATAACAAAATTTTAACTTATTTTCCTTAAATTATTCTGTCAATTTCATGAAGTAATTTACAATTAACTTTCCTAATTTCTCATAACCCACTTTTGAAAAATGTAAACCATCTGCCTGCAACCATTTGACTGGCTCATCAGCTTCCATTGCTGCGAAAACATCAATCACAGGCAACGAAAATTGTACGGCGCAGCGTTTTGTCTGCTTACCAAAAGCCGTCAAAAAATCATTTCCTCGTATACCTGATTCAAAGCGGTCATCATGCCAAGGCGGCGTTAGCAAAATTACATGCTCCGCTCCAATTTTTTCCGTCAAATCTGACAAGTTCGTCAAAAAATCTGCTTCTGTCAGTGGTTCATAAGTTGCAGAATCATTTGCTCCAAAGAAAATCAGCACTTTGTCAGCCTTCGCATCAATAACACGAGACACACGGCGTAGTCCTGCTGTTGTTGTCTCACCATTGACTCCCTGCAATTCAACTTCTAAATCCAAACCAGCCAACTTTGCTGCTGTTTCCGTCATTTCTTTCAGCACATTTGATGCGCTATGGTCAGTATGGTCATAGCCATTCGTAATCGAATCGCCAAAAATTACAATTTTCATCCTCTATCAAATCCTTTCAAGTCACTTCTGTAAGCTGCTATCTACGCACTCCGTGCTACGAAAGACAAGAGTTTCGCTCTCTATCCGCAACCTCAACGGTATTAGGCTGTCGCTAGTTACAATCGCAAATACCTTCGTCTCTTCGGGCAGCAGGATAAGCAGTGCTTTCTTTCTACTGCCGTAGATTTCGCCTTGCAACCTTGATTGCCTAGAGCGAATGACTATTATCATAGATGTCAGCTTGTGTCCTAACATCAGTAGAGGGAAATCATCCTCTACCAATGGAGTAATCAGTTCAAAAGTGTCTGTTACTATTATATCCGTTCTGAAACTGATTTTCAAACCTTTTTCATATGTATTCGATTTCAGTTTTTCCTATATTTTTTGATAAAATATAGGCATGATTATAAAAAAATTCGACATCAATCCTACTGCTTGGGTTACTTTTTATCAGCGTGAAAATCCGCGCACAGATAAGAATCCGATGCCTACCATTGTGATTTGTCCCGGCGGCGGCTATGAACATATTTCCATTCGCGAATCTGAACCACTTGCACTTGCATTTTCGGCGCAAGGTTTTCAGGTTTTCGTTCTGAGTTACAGCGTCATGAATAAAGGTACACAAGGCAATTTTCTCGCCGATACTGTCAGCGAACTGTACAGCGTTTTTGAACTGATTGAAAAAAATGCTGCAGACTGGGAAATTTCTCCTGAAAATATCTTTCTTCTCGGCTGTTCGGCAGGTGGGCATTTAGCTGCATGGTACAGCAACACCACCCTTTCTCATCGTCCAAAAGGTGTGCTACTTTGCTATCCTGTAACTGCTTTGAGTTTTGGCTGGCCTGAAACACCCAAACATTTTAACTTTGAAATTGATGATTTTGCGCTCTATAATACCTGCGAAATGGTTAATCCGGAAACTCCAGAAACATTCCTTTGGCACACTGCAAATGACGATGCGGTTCCCGTTTATAACACCCTTAAATATTGCGAGCGGCTGCACAAAAATCATGTCCCTTTTGAAAGTCACATTTTCCAAGACGGGCCACACGGACTTTCCCTTGCCAATCGTGGCTCTGCTCCAGACGACAAGAGTATCAATCCAAATGTTGCCCGCTGGTTTCCCTTTGCGCTTGATTGGATTGACCGACTTCTCAAAGTTTAAGGGCACCTCTAAAAACTGCTAATTTTGAGTTTGAGCTAAATTTTCCAAAGTCAAGGACTGACGACGAAGGCTTGCTGCTGCAAGTCTAGGAGGAAGACGAAGAATTTGGGAAATTTAGCCAAACTCAGAATTTCTGAGTTTTTAGAGGTGGCCTTAAGTTAAAAAATAATGAAAAAACGAATTTCCAGAGGAAATTCGTTTTTTATCTCCATACTTCGTGTTACAAACAACGAGAGCCTTGCTTGCTCTCTTCATAACCTTAACGCACTTCGTGCTATTAAGCTGTCTTTTTGTCTGACTGCTAAAGCAAATAACAAAAAGGCAAAGTCGAAAGTTCAAATAATAGCAAACTTCGAATTTAGTTTTACTTCATATTAGCCAACACCGTACCAAGCAACTTGTTCATATTTCCAACCGTTTTTCACAAAAGCATTTTTCTCTGTGAGACTAGCCGTATAAAAATGTGAACCTGCTACAACTTTGGCGTTATACAAACGGTAAATTGGAACACCCGACTGCACAACATTGAATGAAATTCCCTCATAGCGCCAGCCAATCTTCACCAAACTATTTTTCTCATA
>JAJXWC010000098.1 GCA_021781855.1 Bacillota bacterium
GACCTACTCAATGCCCAAGTTGGCTACATCCCGACTTCGATTGATTGGGGAAATTACGGCACAGCTTTTAAAGTCTTGGCTTACTGGCAGACTTTCCTGCAAAATCTATTGGTAGCAGCGCTGCCAACCTTAGCTCAGATTGTGATTTGTTCAATTATCGGCTATGGACTCGCCATTTATAACTTCAAGGGCAAAAAAATTCTCTTTGCGCTTATTTTGGCGACTTTCATTATTCCAGTTCAGGTAACGGTTATTCCGCAATATATCTTGTTTTTCAAGCTTGGCTTACTAGGGACAATCTTGTCCACGGTACTTCCTGCGATTTTTGGACAAGGGCTGAATTCGGCGATTTTCATCTTGATTTTCTATCAAGGCTTTCGGACTTTGCCACGTGTTTTATTGGAAGCCGCACGCCTTGACGGCGCAGGTGAATTCCGTATTTTCCGCTCTATCGGTGTACCGTCGGCTTCGCAAAGTTTTCTGATTAGCTTCCTGTTCAGCTTTGTCTGGTATTGGAACGAAACTTTTCTAAGTTCGCTTTTCTTTGGAAATAGTCTAACGACCTTGCCTTTGCAGCTCCAGCAGTTTGACAACTCCTTTAATCAAATGTTTCCCGCAGGCGCAAGTCCAGTCGCAGGTGCAGGTTCGAGCTTACTTGGCAACAATGAAGCCATAGATATGGCAGCAACAATTCTTACTATCCTGCCCTTGCTTATCATGTACTTCATTGCACAAAAATGGTTTGTTGAATCTGTCGAGCGTTCGGGAATTGCCGGAGAATAAGGATATTTTTACAAATAGAAATTGAGCTCGCCTTCACTGAAATCTTAATGTTTTAGATTTGAACTAGGGCGGGCTCTCATCTTATAAGGAGTTTTATGGAATCACTTAATTTAGACGAAAAAATTCTTAACCGTGAGAAACGCGCTTGTTTTGATTTCTTTTGGAATGAAACAAACACAGATAAATCAAGCAAGGGATTTGGTTTGATGCGGGATAATACGCTGAAAATGCATGAAAATATGTGCAGCATTGCTTCAAATGGTTTCGGCTTGGGAGCGATTGTTATCGGTGTAGAAAATGGCTATATTTCACGAGCAGAAGCACAGGCGCGTGTTTTGGGAACGCTCAAAACTTTCCGAAATCAAGCAGAGCATGAACATGGCTTTTTCTATCATTTTCTTGATTTGCATACAGGGCTTAAAAATCCTAATTTTTATGATGTTCCGTCGATTATTGACAGTTCGATTTTGTTCAATGGCATGATTGTTGCTGGAGAATATTTTGGTGGCGAAATCAAGTCGATAGGAGATGAAATCATTGCTCGTGCGGATTGGAACTGGTATGTTAACCCTGAAAATAAGACATTTTATATGGGGTTCAAAGACGGAAAAGGCTTTGGCGCATGGGATATGTATGCAGAACAGCTCATGCAGTATTTGCTGGCCGCTGGCAGTCCGACTTTTCCGATTGAGTCTGCGGTCTATGATTCTTGGTCGCGCGAAAAAGTGACTTATGAAGGCTATGAATTTATGACTGCGCCGCGAAATGCTTTGTTCACCCATCAATATTCGCACGCTTGGTTTGATTTTTCGAGTGTTTTAGATAAAGACGGGATTGATTTTGCGGAGAATTCGCGTCAGGCGACCTTGGCGAGTCGTGCCTATGCAATAAATAAGGCTGATACCTACAAGACTTTCAATGAACATTCTTGGGGACAGGCAGCTTGTGAAGGTCCTTACGGTTATCGAGCTTATGGCTCTGGCTATGATGGGATTACAGATGAACAATTAGAGCAAGACGGTACGGTCGCTCCAACGGCAGCTTCAGGTTCCCTTGTATTCACGCCCGAAATTTCACTTGATGCGATGAATTATATGGCAAACTTAGCAGGTGTATGGGGGAAATACGGATTGATTGATGCCTATAATTTTGATGTGGAACCTGCCTATTATGCGAAAGGTTTCATTGGAATTGATAAAGGAATTACCTTACTGATGATTGAAAATTATCAAACGGGCTTAATTTGGAAACTTTATATGCAGAATGAATGGATTAAAAAAGGAGCAGAAAGGCTAGGATTTGTGAAAAAATGATTGAACTCGAAAATAATCAAATCATGGTAAACGGCAAGCCAGAGCTTATCATGGCAGGTGAGATTCATTATTTTCGCCTACCGCAAAGTGAATGGGAGCCGAGGATTATCGAAGCGAAAAAAGCGGGCTTAAATGCGATTGCTTCATACATTCCTTGGCTTTGTCATGAAGAATTTGAAGGGAATTTTGATTTTGAGAGCGAGCATTATGATTTAGCAAAATTCATCTCGCTTTGTGTGAAACATGAGCTTTGGTTTATTGCAAGGCCAGGTCCATTTATCATGGCAGAGATGAAAAATGAGGGAATTCCTTACTGGGTTTACTCGAAATATCCCGAACTTGTGCCGAGAGGATTTCATGGACAAAAAGCAACAACGGCAACTTTAGATTACATGAATCCCAAGTTTTTGGAGTTAGCAAAGCACTGGCTTAAAAAAGTTTCTGAGGTCTTGCAGCCCTTTTTAGAACATCTCCTTGCTGTTCAGTTGGACAATGAAATTGGGATGTTGTCTTGGGTTTCAAATGTGCCTGAATTGACAGATTTTGCCTTGAATGATTTTAGAAGTCGCAATTATGTGTCTTCTACGCTTTCAGCAGACGAAATTCGTAATCCAAGTGAGGAAGTTGCAGGTCAGTTGCGTATGGACTTGGGTGACTTTTTCCGCAAGCGCTATGCGGCTTATGTGAAGTTTTTGCAAGAAACTTTCGAAGCGTTCGGTATTACAGATTGTCCTTTTATTGTCAATGTTCATGGTACTGGCGGTGGTCGCGGCTTTACTTATCCGATTGGGATTTCGCAGCTTTATGAAGCTTATACGCAGAATGACAAAATTTTGCCGGGGTCAGATTATTATTTTGAAGACTTTGATATGGGGAGTTTTCAGGATTTGTACTTGTGCAATGAGTTTATGAAAGCTGTCAATCGCTCTGGGCAGCCTGTTTCCAGCATGGAGTTTAATTGCGGCGATGGTAATTTTGGCGATAATCTGTCTGGGCGTATGGATATTTCGGCGGTGGATTTGAAGGGGCGGCTGACTTTGGCACAGGACAATCGACTGATTAACTACTATCTTTTTAGCGGTGGTTATAATTATGAGATTGCTTCGGCAGATGACGGCAATCATCGCTTTGCGATTACAGGAGAGCGGCATGGTTTTGCTGCACCACTTAGTCCTGAGGGCAAGCATAATTATACTTTTGAGCGCATGGCAGAGAGTATTCAGACGGCTCAGGCGAATCGGAAGTTTTTGGCAGTTGCTCAGGCAGACTATGATGAGCTGAGTTTTGCTTTTATTCCTGATTATTATATGACGGACTTTGTTGACCGTGAAAATGCTAAAATGACTGAGATTGTGCGCAATATTGAGCAGTTTAGAAATACAGCGGCTTGGGAAAATCTTGCCAGAACCTTGCTTTTGTTGGGCTATCGTTTTGATGCGGTCGATATTCAAAATCAGGAAATTAAGCGTAAAAATTTAATTGTGCCGACTGCCGAATATTTATCGGGTGCTGTTCAGCAGAAGTTGGCAAATTTTGTGCAAGCGGGTGGAACATTGATTTTGTACGGCGCTTTGCCTCGTTTTGATGACAAGGGCGATGAATGCACGATTTTGATTGATTGTTTGGGTTTGAAGCCTGATGAAAAGCGATTTGATGGCGAATTTGGCTCATTATCAGTGGTGCCAGTCGGCGAATTTGCTGAATTTGCTGAATCACGGACTTATTTTGCTCAGTTAGTTGAAACAAAAACAAGTGAAGCATTTTTGATTGAAAAAACGACAGGACGAGCAACAGGCGCTTGTGGAAAGATTGGCGCAGGTCAATTTGCCTTCATGACAACGACCTACAGCTCTAATCTCGCTTTCTTTGAAAAATTAATGCAGAAATTAGACATTCAGCATGCTCTATCGCATGATTTTGAAGACCACGGTATCTTGATGACGATGCAGAAAAATGGAGCAGAAAAAATGCTGCATTTGTTCAATCTTGACGGATTTTCCAAAACTTTTTGTGTTTTTGAAAATGGGCAAGCACTTTTTGACGGTGAGCGCATCACACTGGACGGGCACCGTGCTCTGATGCTGCCTTTTGGGCAAGGGGATTTACATTGGGCAACGGGTGAAATCGTTGAAAAAGGGACAGATAGACTCGTTTTCCGGAGTTTTGCTGAAAAAGTCGTGATAGTGCATCAAATGCGTGGTAAACTTGAATTAGCAACCGATAAAAATCATCTTGCAATATTGGAATAATAAAATGAAAAAACAAGAATTAGAAAAACTCCTCGAAAAAATGACGCTCGCTGAGAAGATTGGGCAGTTGACACAGCTCGGTGGTGAATTTTTCCAGACGGATAATCAGGAAATTACAGGGCCGATTTACGCTGAAAATCAGATTTCTGAAGAAGAAGTTTATCAGTTGGGCTCCGTTTTGGGCGTTTATGGTGTGGAAAATATTCGCAAGATTCAGCGTGATTATCTGGAAAAATCGCGTTTGAAAATTCCGCTCTTGTTTATGGCAGATGTCATTCACGGTGCGCGGACGATTTTTCCGATTCCGCTAGGACTTGCGACCTCTTTTAATCCAGAATTAGCACGGAAAACAGCAGAAATTGCAGCGAAGGAAGCAACAGCGGCAGGTTTGCACGTCACATTTGCGCCAATGGTGGATTTGTCACGTGATGCACGTTGGGGACGGGTTATGGAAGGAACAGGCGAGGATACTTTTTTGAACTCGGTCTTTGCTGACAGCTTTGTCAAAGGCTTTCAGGGGAATTTTGACGAGCAACATTTAGCGGCTTGTGTGAAACATTTTGCCGCTTACGGAGCGGTAGAGGCTGGTCGTGAATACAATGTGGTTGATTTGCCTGAAAATAAGCTGCGTGAGCTCTATCTGCCTGCCTACAAAGCGGCGATTGACGCAGGTGTGAAGCTTGTGATGACGAGTTTTAACACGATTAATGGTCTTCCAGCCACAGGCAATAAGTGGCTGATGAAGCAAGTTTTACGTGACGAATGGGGATTTGACGGTGTGGTCATCACGGACTATGGTGCTGTGATGGAGCAGGTAGAGTGGGGCACAGCGGCAGATGAAAAATCTGCAGCACAGCAAGCACTCTCAGCAACGGTTGACATTGAGATGATGACAACGGCTTATCTTCATCAGCTTGAAAAACTTGTCAGCACTGACGAAACGCTTGCCGAACTTCTTGACGAAGCGGTCAGACGGATTTTGCAGCTGAAAAATGAGCTTGGGCTATTTGAAGACCCTTATCGAAAGACGGATTCTAGTCGTGAAAAAACGCAGGTTTTTACCATACAAAATAAGCAAGTCGCTTATGAAGCGGCGGTAGAAAGTATTGTTTTATTGAAAAATGAGGAACAGATTTTACCGCTGAGTGCAACAGATAAAGTTGCTTTTACAGGACCGCTTTTTCACACGCATGATTTGCTTGGGAGCTGGCGCTGGAAAGGCGATATGAAAGAGACAGCGTCGATTTCGTCTGCTTTATCCGAGAATGAAAATGTGCCACTTGACCGTGCTGACAAAGTCGTCATTTTTGTTGGGGAACCGAGCGATAAGACAGGTGAATCAAAGTCTTACACCAATATCAAGCTACCTGATGAACAAGTCAAAAGGATTGACAAAATTGCAGAGCAGACAGATAAAATTGTGCTCGTTGTGCTGGCTGGACGGCCCTTGGATTTGTCAGCGGTTAATGATAAAGTTGCGGCGATTTTATATGCTTATTTTCCGGGGACAATGGCGGCGCAAGCGCTCGCTGATTTGCTCTATGGCAAGCAAAATCCGTCAGCAAAATTGACAATGAGCTTACCGCGCAACGTTGGACAAATCCCGATTTATTATAATCATTACAGGACAGGCCGCCCGACCTTGAGCGAAAATGAAGAATACGTTTCCCGTTATCAAGACTGTCTGAGTACACCGCTCTATCCTTTTGGGCACGGTCTTTCTTACAGCAAATTCAGCTATTCTGCCCCTTCTGTCAGTGCTGATGAAAATGGAATTCATCTCAGCACTCGGCTGACGAACACCAGTCAGCGTGCGGGCAAGGAAACCGTTTTGATTTTCGTTTGTGATATTGTCGGCAGCACTGCGCGACCGCTTAAATCACTCAAAGCATTCAAAAAAGTAAGTTTAGAACAGCAAGAAAGTCAAATACTCAACTTTAATATTGACACAGAACAATTAAAATTCTATAATTTTGATAACGAATACATCTTTGAACATGGCGAATTCGAGGTCTTTATCGGCAGAAGTGCCGAAGACATTGTTTATCGCAAAATCGTAACGCTTTGACAGTCGCTTGTTGCGGTCGGGAAGTAGAAGGCTGTGCGAGCACCTGTAAAAGGCAAGCTTTGCTTGTCGTCAGGTGTTTGTTGAGCCGTAGAAGGCTGTGCGAGCACCTGTAAGACAAGCTTTGCTTGTCGTCAGTTGCTAGTTGAGCCATAGAAAGGAGCTAAAAATGGCAGGAATAAAAGAAGTAGCAAAGACAGCGGGAGTTTCAATCTCGACGGTCTCTTATGCCCTCAATGGCTCCGATAAGGTGTCAGAGACAACGCGCGCACGCATTCAAGCCGTCGCCAAATCTATCGGCTACACGCCAAAATTGGCGGCAAGGACGCTTAAAGGTAATAAAACCAATATTATCGGCGTTTACATTTCAGGCTTTCAGGGCGAATTTTACGGAGAATTATTGGACGGAATGCAGCATCAGCTCGAAAAATTGGGTTATGATATGATGGTCAATTCTGGCGGCAGAACTCATAAATTTCTGTCAGAAAAACTATTTGATGGTGCGATTGTTCTTGACAATAAATTTAGCAATGAAGATTTACAAGAAGCACTAAAAAATGGCAATAAAATTGTTGTACTTGACCGTGAAGTACAACATGAAAATGCGCGTACAGTCTTGCTAGACAATGCTTCAGGCTCCAGACAAGCCGTTGAGTACCTTCTTAATCAGCAACTTGACCACTATTCAATTATTTCAGGACCACATGGTAACTATGATGTGGAAACACGTTTGCAGAGTGCAGAAAATTATTTTCGTCAAGCCAATGTTCCCTTTGATATTTTGGACGGAGATTTCACTGAACAAGCAGGGTATGAAGCTGCTGAGAAAATTCTCGACAAATCAGGCAAACAAACAATCGGAATTTATTCGCTCAATGATGATGAAGCGATTGGATTCTATCGTTATATGCGTCAGCATCATGTTGAAATAAGCAAACAGTTCAAAATCGTCGGTTTTGACAACAATCATTCAGCGGATTTTCTATATCCTATTCTCCCGTCAATTTCTTATCGGAAACATTTGTGGGGAGAAACAGCAGCAAACACACTTATTGACTTAATCGAAAATAAGCCGAACACCATCAGTAAAATCATCAAAACACAAATTAGTTTCAGACAATGAAGCAGTGGCAAAATTTGAAGCTTGCATTTTGACTCTTAGCACAGTTTTAACCTAACAAGTGCTTGCTGATTCCTCACATATGAAAGAATAGATTCTTGAATTACATCAAATAACTCGTCAATCAGGCGAGTTATTTTTGGAAAAATAAGTTATAATGAAGAAAAAGAAAACAAAAGAAAAATTGAGTTTGCTCTCTCACTATAGCACTTCGGCGCTTGGTCTTTAGAGCGAGCTACAAGCTTAAAGGAGATAAAATGGCACTTATTAAAATCGAATACTACTCTGAAGTTTTAGGCATGAATCGTCCGATTAATGTGATTTATCCAGAAGCTAGTA
>JAJXWC010000099.1 GCA_021781855.1 Bacillota bacterium
GCTCCTAGAGAACGAATCCCCTCACGAAAACGTGTTTTTGAGCAATCGCACTCAAAAGCTAATGGAAATTCACCGAGTGTCGTGTATTCCATTTCTCCATAAATCGCACCCAGCATCGTTTCAAGCGGCTGCGCGCTCAAAAGCATTTCGCTGATAGCAGGCATGGACTTGATATTTTGTTCAATGCTGCTAATCTCACGCTCTGTTGCATCGGGCAAGGCTTGTAGCATGAAGCCACCCGCGATTTTCACGGTATCTGCATTTTCATCAAGTAGGACGTTTAGTCCGACTGAAGCGGGTGTTTGCTCAGAGCTCAAAAAATACCAAGCTAAATCCTCGCCAATCTCACCTGTAATCAGGTCAACCTGACCAGTATATGGCGTTTTCAGTCCCATATCTTTGATAACAACGAAAAAGCCGTTCCCGACAAATGGCGCAACCAGTACTTCACCAGTCGAAGCACGTTTGTAGTCTAATTCACGATTTTGTACATAGCCTTTGACGTTGCCCGTGCTGTCTGCGACTGCCACAATTGCACCTAAAGTACCGTCTCCCAGTATTTTTACTGTGATTTTTGAGTCACCCTTTTCATTTGCGCCCAAAATTTGTGCTGCAATAAGCGTCCGTCCGAGTGCAACTGTTGAAGTTGGCCAAGTTTGATGCCGTTCTTGAGCTTCACGTACTGTCTCTGTCGAATCCAAGACAAATGCGCGAAAATGCCCGTTTTTTGAAATTGATTTGATGATTTTATCCATGAGGCTATTATATCATATCGGATGCAAGCCGTTAGAAAAATATCCATTTATCGCTCTTAAAAATAAGTATATTATAGAAGAAAAGAGCTTATTAATATGAAGAGAAAAACAAAAGTTGTTTTTCTTGCTTTTTTATTGTTTAAATGTTATTTTAGATGATAAAAATAATCATAATGAAATAAAAAAATAATAATAAAAAAAGAAACACAAATGGTATAATGTGAAAAGGTTAATGGTTATAAATGTGAAACAGTAAAAATGATTGCCTTAGTATATTATATCTCTTTAAAATGAAAGAAGGTTTATGGTAGAATTTGTTAGAGTAATGGGAATTTTTGTTATTCTTGGTATGATACAAGACTTGGTAAGTTATGGTCCGAGGCTTTCTTTTTTCTTTTTCATTTCGAAAGTTGATTTCAAAAGGCATTTATTTTTAACATTAAATGGTCATCCGCTCACTACATCACGGCACAAATCAGAATTAGTACTAGTAGAAAATCAATTTGAAAAGAAAAGTCAGGATAGTAGACAAGAGCGAGATACATATGTTGTGGCGCTTATTCCTGCTTGGAATGAAGAACGAGATATTTCAAAGACGATAAAAAGTATTCTGGCTCAGACACGGAAGCCTGATAAGGTTGTTGTTATCCCAAATAATACGACAGATATGACGGCGGAAGTTTCCAGACAAGCTGGGGCAGAAGTCATTACGATGCCAGGTTATAATCCTGATAAAAAGGCGGGTGCTTTAAATTATGGGCTTGACCAGCTCGCAGCTGAGTTAAATGAACATGAAGCTGTTGCAGTTCTCGTGATGGATGCCGATACGGTAGTGAGCAAGGATTTCATCGAGATAGCTTCGGAAGTGCTTTTTTCGGATAAAAAGGTTGGTGGTGTGGGCTCGATTTTTACGGGGCGACCGAGCCAAAGCTTCATTGGAACAATGCAACAAATGGAATATGGCCGTTATGGTTATCATGTTCGTAAACGTCCTGAGGCATTCGTTTTATCAGGAACGGCAAGCCTTTTTAGTTGGGACGCTTTTAAGGCAGTAAAAAGTGCCCGTTTGACAGGTGAACTTGGCGGAGGAAAAAGTTATTATGATACGACGAGCTTGACGGAAGACAATGAAATTACCTTTGCTATTTTGAAATTGGGCTATTTCTGTCCGACTTGCAATGTGGAATCTGTTACAGATGTTATGGAAGACGTTACGTCACTTTATAAGCAGCGCAGGCGTTGGTATGTCGGGGCTTTGCAAAATATTAGAGCTTATGGACGTGAAATGCCTGTATGGATGCGTTACACTTATTGGCGGCAACAGCTTGGTTTATCGTTGTCTTTATTGATTATGCCAATGATGGCGATTGGTTTTTATGCTTGGGCATTGACGGGATTTAGTGAGCGGACAACGCCAGCGGTAATTTTAGATTTGCTCCTTACACCGCTCTATATCGGAGTTAAGGTTTATACAGTTCGGCATTTGGGAAGAAGGGCAATCTTCATTGCTGCCTTATTTGTTCCAGAAATTCTTTATGCAAATTTGCTAGTGATTATTTTTGCTTTGTCATTGATTACCTTTTTTAGAGGAAAAGATGACGGCGGTTGGGTTCATACATAATTTGGTAGGTTAGGCTTCTTGATTTTTTCTGATGATTTGATAGAATATTTAACGAGGGGCTTTCTGATGTTCTTGACATCAGTCGGCGAAAGTGTAAAAAGTGACTTCAAATCTGAGAGCAAGAAAGGGGAACAATGTTTCATGGAATAATCGTCTTGAAACTGTATTTATTTGCTGCAACGGGAATTTCCTTGATTGGCTTGTTTTTGCTGGTTTATTTTTCTTATCGAAGAAAACAGCGGGAGAAGCTGTTTGAAGGAGAAGAAGTTATCCATCGAAAAATAGATATTGTGGGAATTGGGCAAGTTGAGTGTGATTATCATGTGCGCACTTACTTGCTGCGTGGAAAATGGCGGCGTGAGACGTGGTTTGAGGCGATTGACGGTTGGAAATTTAGATATTTTGACGGCGATTGGTTTAGTTGTGCAGCTGGCACGACAGAGTGGATAAAAGTAGAAGATAGAGTTGAAGTTTACGGGAAACTCCGAGGATTTTCAACTTGTCGCAAGGATAAAAAGTCTGATTCATAAAAATCAGGTTTTTTTGTTGAAAGGGTTAAATTATTCAGTATTTCCGAACGATTTAACCGTTTTTCCAAATAATCATTCGGCAAATCCGCAAAAAATCAGGATAAAATGATAAAATGGAAAAAGGTGCGACAGGAGCTTTTTGATAATTTTCATCAAAAAATGCCAGCCAGTTCATCTGGAGCGTGCAAAATATTTTAAAGAAAAGAGAAATATTATGCCATCAGTAGTCGTTGTTGGAACACAGTGGGGAGATGAAGGAAAAGGTAAAATTACCGATTTCCTGAGTGCCAATGCGGAGGTCATCGCGCGTTATCAGGGCGGCGATAATGCAGGACACACGATTGTGATTGAAGGGAAAAAGTACAAGCTGCATCTCATTCCGTCAGGAATTTTCGATAGCAAAAAGATTTCGGTTATTGGTAATGGTGTGGTTGTCAATCCAAAATCTTTGATTGAGGAACTTGCTTATCTCGAAGAAAATGGCGTTGATACGAAGAGCCTGCGAATTTCAGACCGTGCGCATGTTATCTTGCCTTATCACAAGAAACTGGATTTTCTCCAAGAAGAAGCCAAGGGCGATAAAAAAATCGGGACAACAATCAAAGGCATCGGTCCTGCTTATATGGACAAGGCGGCGCGTATCGGGATTCGGATTGCGGATTTGCTGGACAAGGAAATCTTTGAAGAACGTCTGCGCATCAATCTGGAAGTTAAAAATCGTGAATTTGTCAAAATGTATGACAGTGAACCACTTGAATTTGACGATATTTTTGAAGAATACTACGGCTACGGTCAGCAGCTCAAAAAATATGTCACGGATACTTCTGTCATTTTGAATGAGGCATTGGATGCGGGCAAGCGTGTGCTTTTTGAAGGTGCACAGGGGGTCATGCTTGATATTGACCAAGGGACTTATCCGTTTGTGACCAGTTCAAATCCTGTGGCTGGTGGGGTCACGATTGGCTCTGGTGTTGGACCAAGCAAGATTAATACCGTCGTTGGTGTCTGCAAGGCCTATACTTCGCGTGTCGGTGATGGACCATTTCCTACGGAGCTTTTTGACGAAATTGGGCATCAAATCCGTGAAGTTGGACACGAATACGGCACGACAACAGGTCGTCCACGCCGTGTTGGCTGGTTTGACAGCGTGGTGATGCGTCATTCTAAGCGCGTGTCAGGACTGACAAATCTGTCATTAAACTCGATTGATGTATTGACGGGACTTCCCGTTGTCAAAATCTGCGTCGCTTATGAGCGCAGTAATGGCGAGCGGATTACGCATTATCCTGCAAGTTTGAAAGAACTCGCAGACTGCAAACCGATTTATGAGGAACTCCCAGGCTGGACAGAAGATATCACAGGCGTGCGGACTTTGGACGAACTCCCTGAAGCTGCGCGGAATTATGTCCGTCGTGTCGGCGAACTTGTCGGTGTGCGTATTTCGACTTTCTCAGTCGGACCAGACCGTGACCAAACCAACGTCTTAGAATCTGTTTGGGCTTAAATGGAATTTGACAAATTTGCCGAAAGTGGTAAAATATAATTAATTTACAAGAAGAGTAATTTGACAGAAATTTGAGGGAGTCCAAGTCATTGACTGAAAGCTTGGACATGGGAAGTCAGATGAAGTTCACCTTGTGAATAATTGAATAGCTGAATAATTAAGTAATAAAATAGGATGGTACCGCGGTTTTCGCTCCTTTTGTGGACGAATTTGCGGTACTTTTTATATTTGTTTGAAAAAAAGCGAATAGGCTTGAAAGGAAATTATGAATTTACAAGAAAAAATTGAGGAATTACGTGGTCGGGCTTTGACAGAGTTGTCAAAAACGGTTGATGAGAAGACGCTTAATGAGCTGCGCACGGTTATTCTTGGCAAAAAAGGCGAGTTGACGGAAATCCTTAAAGGGATGAAAGACTTAACAAATGAAGAACGTCCAGTTATTGGCGCTTTGGCAAATACTTTTCGTGATGAATTCGGCAAGACATTTGAAATAAAAAAAGCAGAAATTGAAGCAGCTAGCATGGATGCGGCTTTAGCAAGTGAATCATTAGATGTGACTTTGCCTGGTAAGAAGCAGAACAAAGGCATTCGACATATCTTGACTCAGACCCAAGAAGAAATCGAAGATATTTTTCTCGGGATGGGCTACGAAATCGTGGACGGCTACGAGGTCGAGACCGACCATTACAACTTTGAGCGGATGAATTTGCCGAAAGACCACCCTGCGCGTGATATGCAGGATACTTTTTATATCACGGAGGAGACGCTGTTGCGCACGCACACTTCGCCGATGCAGGCGCGCACGATGGATGCTCATGATTTCACCAAGGGCGGTTTGCGCATGATTGCGCCCGGTCGGGTCTATCGCCGTGACACCGATGATGCTACGCACAGCCATCAATTTCATCAAATTGAAGGACTCGTGGTGGATAAAAATATCACGATGGCAGACCTCAAAGGCACGCTCGACCTTGTCATGAAAAAAATGTTTGGTCAAGACCGTGAGCTTCGCTGGCGTCCAAGCTATTTCCCATTCACAGAGCCATCAGTTGAGGTCGATATTTCATGCTTCAAATGCGGCGGAAAAGGCTGCAACGTCTGCAAACATACTGGTTGGATTGAAATTCTTGGTGCTGGTATGGTTCACCCCAATGTCCTTGAAATGTCGGGACTTGACAGCAGCGTGTATAGCGGCTTTGCCTTTGGTCTGGGACAGGAACGGATTGCGATGCTGAGATATGGCATTAATGATATTCGTGGGTTTTATCAGGGGGATTTGCGGTTTTTGGAGCAGTTTGGGGAGTAAAGCTTGAAAACTAAACCGACTATCTGGAAGATTAAAGCGGATTTTATAAAGTTTGAACGAAAAAAATTAGCAGAAAAAAGAAAAGAAGATACTAAAGAATTTTACACAAGTAGAAACTATGCCGAAATGTTTTCGCATGAATATCTTATGCAGGATGAATACCACACGAAATTAGATTTTGTTGATTTGCAAATGTATAAACTAAAAATTGAGCATCAATTATCTGCACCAGTGGATAGTGTCGCCATAACTTTTATAATGGCTATCCTTTTGTCTAATATCTGGACCTCAGGAATTAATAACTTAATACAAACGTTGATGTTTTATACTGTGCTTATTGTGATTGTGATGTTTGCTTTGTTCTTTACAGCATTTATATTATCTATGTGCTTTATGAATGATAAAAATATCAAAAATATACCTGAAAACATCACTAGACTTAAAAGGTTCCCTCTAACTCTCATTGCAACAGCTGTTAGTAGCGGAATTGTTTATATGTGGATTTCGTTTTTTAGTGATTTGGTTATGAAATCAGAAAAAATAGAATGGTTTATCCTTAATTCTGGTGTATTTATAGTCTTGTTGATAGTATTCCTAGAAAATCATTTCATTAGAAAACCCAGATGGTACATAATTTATGAATCCATACTAAATGCTGAGGAAATATTAAAAAAAGAAATCGAGAAATAAAATGCAAGTATCATACAAATGGTTAAAAACACTAGTGCCAGCCTTAACAGCGACACCAGCAGAATTAGAACAAAAAATGTCCACATCGGGCATTGAAGTAGAAGGTGTGACAAGTCCATCAGAAGGACTGTCCAAGCTCGTGGTCGGTGAGATTTTGTCGAGTGAAGATATCCCCGAAACACATTTGCACATCACGCAGGTCAATGTTGGGACGGACGAACCTTTGCAAATCGTCTGCGGTGCGCCGAATGTCGTTGTGGGAAATAAAGCCATCGTGGCGCTGATTGGCGCACGGATTGTCGATAATATCAAGATTAAAAAAGGCAAAATCCGTGGTGTGGAGAGTCAGGGCATGCTTTGCGCCTTGGACGAAATCGGGGTGCCTGACAGCATCAATCCGATGAAGCACGAGGAGGGGATTTTCGTGATGCCGGCAGATAGCAAGGTTGGCGACAGCGTTTTCCCTTATCTGGATATGGATGACGACATCATTGAGCTGTCTATCACGCCGAATCGTGCGGATGCCCTATCCATGCACGGCGCAGCTTGGGAAGTCGGGAGCATTTATGGACTGCCTGTCCATCTGGAAAATAAATCACTGACAGAGTCGTCAAATCTGACAGCGGATAAAATTTCTGTCAAAGTCGAGACAGACAAGGTGCCGACTTATAAAATTCGTATCATTGAAAATGTCAAAATCGCTCCATCGCCACAATGGTTGCAAAATCGTCTGATGAATGCAGGTGTGAAGCCAATCAACAATGTGGTCGATGTGACAAATTATGTGCTGATGTTGTTTGGGCAACCGCTGCATAGCTTTGATTTTGATAAATTCGGTAGTGATGAAATTCTCGTGCGTCAGGCGACTGACGGCGAAAAAATGACGACTTTGGACGCTGTGGAACGTGAGCTTGAACCTTCAGATATCGTTATCACGGCAAACGGGGTGCCTGTGGCGCTTGGTGGAGTCATGGGGGGCTTAGACAGCGAAATCACTCAGGAGACGACAACCGTTGCACTCGAGGCGGCATTGTTTGATGGCACATCAATCCGCAAGACTTCTCAGAAATTCAATTTGCGCTCAGAAGCTTCTCAACGTTTTGAAAAGGGCATCAACGAGGGTACAGTGCGCGAAGCGCTTGACTTTGCGGCTGCCATGATTGCCGAATTGGCTGGCGGTACAGTGCTGTCAGGTGTGGCTCAGAGCAACGATTATCAGCCTGTTCTACCGAAAGTTTCGATTACGCTTTCGCGGGTGAATGCAGCTTTGGGAACGCAACTGAGCTTTGACGAAGTAAAGAAAATCTTTGTTCAGCTTGGATTTGGCGTAGAAACAAGCGGTGAAACATTTACTTGCCAAATTCCGTCACGTCGTTGGGACATCAGCATTGAAGCGGATTTGGTCGAGGAAGTGGCAAGAATTTATGGATATGATAAATTGCCAAGTA
>JAJXWC010000100.1 GCA_021781855.1 Bacillota bacterium
ACAGTGATTCGCTTGTGATTGACCGTGCGATTGCGCTGCACAAGCTGATTCGTTTGGTTACCTTCAGTTTGGCGGGTGAAGGCTATCTAAATTTCATGGGCAATGAATTTGGACATCCAGAATGGCTTGATTTTCCTCGTGAAGGCAATGGCGACAGCTATCAACACGCTCGCAGACAATGGTCTCTGGCAGAAAATGAAGACTTGAAATTCAAATATCTACTTGCGTTTGACCGTGCGATGATTGATTTGGAAAATGCACATGGTTTTATGGAGCGACAGGAGACTTTACAGCAACGTTGGGTGAAAAACTCAGATAAATTATTGGCTTATCAAAAAGGCGATTTGCTGTTTGTGTTCAATTTCCACCCAAGTTATGAAGAAAAATTAGAATTAGATTTGGCAGACAAACCTGAATTAATTTTTGACACTGATGACCGTAAATTCGGCGGCTTTGGTCCGCGCAGCAGTTTTGGCTGGTCAAAAGGCAAGCTCAATTTGGTTCTCGCACCACGCACGGCGATGGTTTTCAAGATGAAATGAATTTGACTTAGCAAAACCAGTTCCATTTTTGTTTTTCTCTTATAGTGTTTCAGCACAAAAAATCAGCTCAGGGCTGATTTTTTTATTAAAATAAATCGTATTTTCAACGAGCCCGCTTTGCTATTCTTAATTTAAATTGCTTTTTTATATTATGAAATTTTGGAAAAAACAAATTCTAATATATCAGTTGAGAAAGTGATATAATGGCTGTGGAGGAACAAAGATGAAAAAGGCATTGATTATCGGAGGGACAGGCGGTGTAAGTGGGACAATCGTTCGGCTTTTGCAGGCAGAAAATGTTCAAGTTTGGACATTGACACGGGGCAATCGTCCTTTGCCAATAGGTGTACATGGACTTGTGGCAGACCGAAATGATGAGGTACAGTTTGAACGGGTAATTTCAAGCGTAAATGTGCGATTTGATGCGGTTTTTGACTGCATTTGTATGAACGAGACTCATGCAAAGCAGGATATGAGGATTCTTCCGAAAGTTACTTCACGATTACTGGTGATTTCGACGGATTCTGTTTATGACGGACGATTTAAACAAACACCGCAGGCAGAAAATGTTGTGTTTATTGAGCGTGTGGGAGATTATGCGGGAGATAAACGGGCAATGGAAAAAGTCTTTTTGAGGAGTTTTACTGAAAACAAGGGAAAAAATCTGAGGATTACGATTTTTAGACCGGGTCATATTTATGGACCAGGATTTTTGCTCGGTTGCTATCCTGAGCACAGCCGACAGCGTGATTTGGCGGAGTATATTTGTTCTGGCGGAGAATTGCGTTTGGTTGCGGCTGGGATTTATCTTATTCAGCCAATTTTTGTTGATGATTTGGCGGTGACGATGATTGATGCCGTAGAAAATTCGGCAACGGAAAATGAAATTTTTTGCATTGGTGTCCCAGAAGTCGTAGAAAATCGTCGTTATTACGAAATTTTGGCAGAATTATTAGATGTGAAACCTAAAATTACGGAAATTCGACTCACAGGCTATCTGGACGAGCACCCTGAGTTTTCGGGCCATCTCTGCCATCGCATCTACACGCTCACAAAATTGCGTCAAACAGGCGTGAAAATGCCGTCAACATTGCTGAAAGATGGTTTAAAACGTCAGCTTCAATCGCTTGGTTTATGAGCAAGCCCTCAAAAAGAAAATCAGCGAGTTGAGCTGATTTTTGTATGATTAAACTTGTATAAGGGATGGGTGAAAGTTTTCTATTTTTAACATTTCATTGCGCTCCTGTTCGTATCTTGTTATAAAAATAAGAAGTAATTCAAATAATATCTCAATCACGCCTATACATTTTAGAGCCAATAAATCTAAATCAAAAATAAAAATTCATGAAAGTGATGGATAACCGAAAGTATGATTTGTGAATTTTTAATAAATTAAACAAAGTGGAATACTTAAAAATCTAAAATCTGAGATTTTTGTTTTGAATCACGTTGTCAAATATTTTATATTTGAATAAATATATATTATCGCTTGCAACTTTAATTATTTTTGTATATAATCTCTTTAAGAAGGAGGTAACAAATGACAGCAATTCCCCCTCGAATATCCTATTTGCAAGATAATTTGCAATCTATCAGGAAAATAGCAAAATGGACTGCGGAAGATTTGAGCAAAAAAATAGGTGTGACAAAACAAACTATTAGTAACCTCGAGAATAATCGTACTAAGATGAGTCTTACCCAATATATTGCGATACGATCAGTATTGGAATATGAAGTTGAAACGAACAAAGATAATGTTATTCTTCCTCAAGTTCTAAGTGTTATTTTTGATGATGAAAATATCAATGATAAAAGGGATGAGCAGGAAGTTAAGGAGATAAAAGATAAGGTGTCAATGATTGGCGCTTCCGTCGCAAGCGGCGTGTCATCAAACACTATATTGAGTTTTATTGGCCCAATTTCTAAAAAAGTTTCTAATACATCCAAGACATTTTCATGGATGAAAAATATATTAAAATAACGGAGGTTTCCATGGGAATACCATCAATCACAGAGGTATTTGGCTTATCACAGAAGCAAACTGAGATACTTTATAACTTTGAAATGCTTAAAGTACAAGCAGATATCAAAGCTGATAAAATGCCTAAAGATCATGATTTAAAAGAAAAGTGGTTAACTAATTGGAAAAAAGAAATTGCCGAGTTTTTCCAAAAAAGTTTTGTCATAAACTGGTATGAGGACGATTATAAGCTCTTTGAGGAAATAAAAAAAGAATATGATAATCAACCTAACAATTTGTGGTACGACTTAGTTCTTTTAGAAGCTGAGATATTTCAACCTTATGTCTCGGCAGCAAAAGAGTTTAAAGGATTAAAATATAAAAATAATAAGTGGTTAGAATTTGTCGTTTCTCAACAAAACTTAGTTGGTAACGATTTTTTGAAACAAATTAAAAAGGTTTATCAAAAGTCAATCAACCAAATGCGAGGTACTACGAAAAATATCGCCATTGCAGCTTTGGCAACAACGACACTAGCCGCTCTAACTGCAGTAGGCGGGGCTTTATTTGCTCCAGGAATTGCAGTTGCTCTAGTTGGCACTGACTTTACTGGATTATCTGGTATTGCTTTGACAAATGCGGCATTAGCCTATTTAGGAGGTGGAGCCATTGCGGTTGGAGGTTACGGCGTCGCTGGAGGAACTGCCGTAATTGCTGGTGGTGGTGCCTTATTAGGACTAACAGCTGGAACTTCTGTGTCTGCTTCAAGCATCGTTGTCTCAAATGTCTTATATCAACCAAATGAAAACTTACACCAAACAGCAAAAATTGTAGTAGTTGTTAAAACTCTCTTAGCTAATAAAAGAAAAGATATAAAATTAGCCCAAAAAGTACAAAATAGTCTTGAGGATAATATTAAGTTGCTCCAGCACTCACTAATTGATCTTGATGGAAAAGAGGACAAAGAAAAAATCAAAGAAATCCAAAAATCAATCACTCAGATGCAACGAGCTTTAAAAGATATAACAAAATTTTTGAGCGCTTATGGACTTGGCGTGAATAAAGAGGAGGAAGGCTTTAGTGATTTCTAATGAAATGATAGCTCATGAATTGACTATTATTTACTTAAATAATAGGTACGGGATAAATGTTAAGGGAGAGCTTAATATCAGTACAGATTATGATGAGAAAGTTTCAGGAAACGGAACTATTGAAACTGAACATTTTGGAAAGATTAAAGAACTAGAATATGTCAAAGTTTCTACAGGAGAAAAATATTTTAAGAAGATAAATAAATTCAATTTGGGACCAGATAAAAAGGAAAAAGTGCCAACAGGAAAAAATATTTATCCTATGGACGATATTTTCGCTGATATGGTACTTGATTACAAAGAGTCCTTTGCAAGATTTCTTGGAATTTTGAATAAAGATTAATTTGTCAAAATAAAAGTAAAATTTTGCATCACTCAATAAAAATAAAGTTAGGGGAGAAAAACGATGAAAAAATTTATGATGATTACTTTGGGGGTTACATCTCTGTTGCTCTTATCATCATGTGGTAGTTCAAATAATTCAACTACCGCAAGTAAGATGAGTCATTCATCTGCAGCGGAAAGTGTAACAGGGTGGAATGGAAGTACTTTGACAACACATAATGCGAAATACAAAATTATAGCTACAAAAATTATTTTGAAAGGGCAACTAATTCCAATTGGACCGGATGGGAATGGTGGAGAACTAACAGAACCAAACGACAAGGATATTTTAGCCATTTGGTATGATACGACTAATATTAGTGGGGTAAATAATCTGACAAGTCTAGCATTTGTAACAGCCATTAATGCAGTTCAAGATAACAACTCAAATTTTATTAATACTCTACAAGTTGGCGGGACACCTTTCATCAATCCCAACGGTTCGTATAATGATACTTTCTCTAATTCGCAAATGCAAAACATTAAAAAAGACGGTACTGTCGCTGGAGTAATGGCTTTCGATTTGACTGAC
The DNA here is from genome assembly GCA_021781855.1 of Bacillota bacterium. Classification (GTDB taxonomy): domain Bacteria; phylum Bacillota; class Bacilli; order Lactobacillales; family Streptococcaceae; genus Lactococcus. Next base: position 4,510 of record JAJXWC010000100.1, read on the forward strand.
ACTACAACACCCGTTAAATTAACATCAAATGATAATTTTTCCGGAAGTTATACGATTAAATTGAAATAGGAAAAGGGAGTATAGTTAATATCTAAATTAAAAAGTTAGCTGACAAGTGGGTTATAAAAACTGAATATAATATTTGATAAATTTGAAAAGTTATGGTCAATAAATTTATAAAAATCAACCATAACAGATTAGCTTTTAAAAAATTAGTTAGTTCGCAAATTGCAAGTCTAAATTAGTTAGTCTAAACTGTCCGAATTAGTATCCAATGTTTGAACATCTGAGATGAAGTATCGGATATTATCATAGCTTTTATTGGAAGTTAGCTTATTGGTTTGCAAAGTGCTTAGTGGTCAATTTGGGTTAATTATTGAAGAATACAAAAAACACAGAAAACTGAAGAAGTTGGTAATGAAGAACAGAAATCCTTTGATCAAAAAATAAATGTATAAACTTTGATGGATAAAGTTGCATACAGTCTGAATGAAGTTTGCTTTCTTTTTTGTTTTGTTATTTGTTACAATAGAGAATATGAACAAAATCGAACTTTTTCCTGACGAGCGAATTGACCAAATGGGGACAAGTCAGGTACAAATTATTCAGAGCCGTGAGGTTTTTAGCTTTAGTTTGGATGCCATTTTACTGTCGCGTTTTCCGCGTTTGCCCAAACAGGGCTTGATTGTTGATATGTGCGCTGGCAATGGGGCTGTCGGACTATTTGCGAGCGAGAAAACAAAAGCAAAAATTGTTGCGATTGAACTGCAGGAACGGTTGGCTTCAATGACTGCACGCTCCATTCAGCTTAATGGTTTAGGCGACCAAATGTCCGTCATTGCTGATAATTTGAAAAATGCTCTTGAGCATTTAGCGCCGTCAAGTACCGATTTGATTTTCTGTAATCCACCCTATTTTAAAGTTGCCGAAGGCAGTCATGTCAATGACAACACACACTATACTTTGGCTCGGCATGAGTTAGCAACTAATCTGGATGAGATTTTTGATACCTCCAGAAAGTTGCTGAAAACAAATGGGCATCTGGCACTGGTGCATCGACCAGAGCGTTTTTTTGAGATTGCTGATAAGCTGCGCGCCTACAATCTGCAGCCGAAATGGATACAATTTGTCTATCCGAAAGCTCATCAGCCTGCCAATATTTTGCTGATTGATGCGATTAAAGATGGAAAATCTGGTGGTGAAATTTTTCTACCGCCGCTTATTGTACATAAAGAAGATAATTCTTATACTGACGAAGTCAATGAAATTTACTTTAATCATTGATTTGACCATTTTGTCAAAAAAAAATCGAATTTCTGAAATGAAATTCGATTTTCTTTTTATGAAGCGGACTGACCTAAGAAAGCATCCATTGCGGAATTTTCCAAGTCCTGCAAAGTTTTCACTTGTGAACCTGTAGGTTCAGTGATTGCAGTGGTTAATTTTTCCATTTTTGACGAAAGTGTCATTTTGAAATCAATAGTATCTTTAGTTTTCTTATCAGAAATCTTACCATCTAATACACCAGAAACAGTATGAGCTTTACTATCAATTGTGACTGTCAAATTCAATGATTCAATATTTGTATCTGTCCCAGCTTGTTTCAAAGCTTTCTCAATGTCAGACTGAGAAATTGATTTGTTAACTGAAGCAGCCCCCTTCAAAACATCGCTGAAATCACCATTTTTACCAGAAAGTTTCAAAGTTACTTTGTCCCCAGATTGCGTGAAATCGGCATTAGGCACATCTTTAAAGGCTTTTGTCAAATCATCTTTGCTTACCGTTTGCTGCTGTTTGAACATATTACTCAAAGTATCACTCCAAGTTGTATTCGAACTCTTCAGACTAGAATCCATTGTTGCCGAATCAATCAAAAAGTAAGGTGTTGTCAAACCGCCAATCATTGCATTGTAAACTTGCATATTTTCAGCGCCACCAGCTGCACTTGAAATCGCTGCTTTATTACTGTTAAAGAGAGATTTCACATCAGCGCTACTGACATAAATGCCAGATTTGCCCATGATTGCGTCCAGTTTATAACTGGTGCCGGCAATCTTAGCCGTTCCGCCCAGACTGGCTGCTTGATTTTTTGAATCCAATCCGACTTTAAAATCAAAGGATGAGCCATTTAAATACTTGTTCATGTCAGCAGAACTTGTTCCGCTCGCTTTGAACTGGTCAACGCTAACTGACAAATCTTGCGAATTGTAATCTTTGCTGTTTAAGGCAACCATGTCATCAATGTAAGCTTTTTTAGCTGCATCACTATTTTTCGATGAACAAGCCGACAGACTGAAAGCAGCTAAAGCTACGACTCCAGCAGTTAATAATTTCTTCATATAAAATTCCCTCCCCGGAAAATTATTTTATTCACAAACAAAATAATACCATAAAAAGTAGAAAAAGTAAATATAAATGTAAAAAAACTTAAAAAAAGTAACAAAAAAACCGGCTGAGCCGATTTAATAAATCATATCATAAATTTCAATTGCAACAAGGTCAATGTCATCAAATTGCGCTGCATCTTTTTGCTTAGGATAGCGAATAGAGAAAACTTCGTCTTCACTGTTATAGCTAACTGTTGCCATGACTTCGCCATCACGTTCAAAATTATAGGTTTCTTTTGGGTCCCCGCTTTCAACTAAACGGTTCAAGCGATTCATAATCGCTAATAAATGAGATTTCATTATTATAAAATTCCTTTCAACTGAGGAGGCAACCTGCCGTCACTCTTTGTCCTTATCTATTTTAACATAACTTTGCAGATTTTTCGCCAATTTACTGGCTTTTCTGGCAAAATATTTTGCTCTTAGCTGTTCACGCTTGATTCCGCGACTAACCGTTAAAGGCATTTGACGCATTGCATCTTCGACTCGACCAGGCAAGCGTTCTGCTTCAAGCTGTTTACGGGCGTTATATTCAATAATTGTATCCAAGTAAAAGAGATAGACTTGTTTTGCGAAATTTTCTGCTGAAATCTCATAAAGTTTTTGTTCAAATTTTATTTTGTCAATCGGATGTAAATGTGAAACAGCTTCGCAAACAGCTTCCGCAATATCCGCTTCACTTTCAAAGAGCAAACCGAACTCTTCATCATCAATTAAACTTGATAAATAGGGATTTCGGCAAGCCAAAACGCGTGTACCAGCTGCAATCGCCTCCAGATAAGTCAATCCTTGAGTCTCCGAAGTCGAAGCCGAAATGAAAAAGTCTGCCATTTTGTAATAATAAGCCGTTGACTCGTTAGGAACTTGTCCAGTAAAAATGACTGTATCAGAAAGTTCAAGTTCCGCAACCAGTG
>JAJXWC010000101.1 GCA_021781855.1 Bacillota bacterium
ATTATGATTGGGTTGGCACGTTGTATCGCGATGGTTATCGTCTGGAATGAACTTGCGCAAGGTGATAGCGAATATACGGCGGGTCTGGTCGCATTCAATTCTTTATTTCAAGTGCTATTTTACTCAGTCTTTGCTTATCTTTTTGTGACTGTCTTGCCTAGGTTATTTGGGCTGGGGAATTTTGCGGTTCACATCACGATGAGTCAACTTGCAGAGACAGTCTTTATTTATCTAGGAATTCCATTTATCGCAGGCATTCTTTCTCATTTTGGCTTGACCAGACTAAAAGGCAAAAACTGGTTTGAAGAAAAGTTTGTTCCCAAAATCTCACGGATTACGCTGGTGGCGTTACTTTTCACAATTATCATCATGTTTGCTGTCAAAGGAGAAAAAGTAGTTGAATTACCGCTTGATGTGATACGCATTGCTATTCCGCTTTTGCTTTATTTCGTCATCATGTTTTTCGTTTCTTTTTTCCTTTCCAAAAAAATGGGGGCCAGTTATCCTATTGCAGCCAGTCTGTCTTTCACCGCCGGTAGCAATAATTTTGAATTGGCGATTGCTGTTGCTGTTGCTGTTTTTGGGATTAACTCTGGTGAAGCCTTTGCCGCTGTTATCGGTCCGCTCGTTGAAGTCCCTGTTATGATTGGACTGGTTAATGTTGCTTTGATATTTAAAGAAAAGTATTTCAGTCAGCACTAAGCTCCGCTGCTGTAGGGTCAAATGCGACTAGACTTCTAGGACAGACCATTTCGCCTGGGTGCTTTAGAATGGATAGCGTAGCGAAACGAGATGGTAGCCTGATATTGTAATGTCAGCTTATACCCTAACCCCACAGATAAAATAATCACTTCAAAAAAAGATTTGACAAAAATGTCAAATCTCTTTTTTAATTATAAGGGAGCTGTACCTCAATCTGAGTGCCAATGCCCAATTCACTCACCGCAAAAATTTTCCCCTGGTGCATCCTGACAATGTCTGCAACAATCGAAAGTCCAAGTCCAAAACCACCCGTCTTGCGTGTCCGTGATTTATCTACTCGATAAAAACGCTCAAAAATATGAGGGAGTTCTTCGTCAGAAATTCCATCGCCTTGGTCTGTGATAATAAAGCTAAATGTTCGTTCTTCACAACGCACATCCAATGAAATCACTGAGTGTTCAGCCGAATATTTATAAGCATTGGTCAGCAAATTCATCAGTACTTGCTCCATTCTCACTGGGTCAAATTCTGCCACAAAATCACGTGCACCAGTTGTTTCCAAATGAATATCTTTTTGTGCCAAAATTACAGAAATCTTGTTTGACAACTCTGTCAAAAACTCATCTACTTGAACATTCACCTTTTCAATCTTAAATGTATTTTCCTCCAACTGTGCAAGGGCAATCAAATCTTCCATGAGTCGTGTTAAACGTTCTGTTTCTTCCCGAATAATTGTCAAATAATCCTCTCGCTGCGTCTCAGATACATTTGCTCGGCTTGCAATATCCGCATAACCTTTGATAAAAGTCAGTGGCGTCCGTAGTTCATGTGCCACCGATGCTAGAAAATCATTGCGCTGCAGCTTCATCTTATCCAAATCCTGCGCCAAATTTTCAATCGAATTCGCCAATTCTCCCAATTCATCATGTGTTTTCACATTCAACGAAAGTGATAGTTCTCCCTGAGCAATTTTTTCCGTTCCTTCCTTGATTTTCAAAAGCGGTCGTGTAATATTTCGCGACAGATAAAAAGTCGCCAAAAAAGTCATTGCCAAGGTCAAGAACGCTAAAATCACAAAAATACTCGTAAACTTAAATACAAGCTGCTGAATATAAGCTGTATCCAAAAACATATCAACCTTGCCTACCAAAGTTCCATTCTTCAAAATGGGACTGCTCGAAACAATATAAGCATCGCCAAACCAATGATAATGCAAGATTTCACTTTTCTGACTTTCCTTTTTCTGCAGTTCTTTAAGATGTGCCTCCATGACACTATTTACAGGCTGTGACGTTTTTAAAATCTGATTATCTGCATTTTGAATAACCATTGCACTATTATCATCAACGCCTGTTAATACAGCATGCTCCATCATTTCTGGACTAAAATCCAAGGCTAAAACACGCGCATAAGATTCCCCGCGCGTCACCAGATTATTTACTTGCTGCTGAACCATTGTATTCAAGACCAGCAAGTATAAGCTGACAAACAGCACAAGCTCAATCGTAATCACCGCTGCCAAAAAAGACAGACCAATTTTTACTGAAAGCTTTCGCTGCATTCTTTTGATTAAGCCTGCCATTTATAGCCCACTCCATATACCGTTTTAAGATAATCGTCAACTTGAAAGCCCGCATCTCTCAACTTATCGCGCAAATTTCGGATATGTGAATCTACTGTTCGATTATCCACATCTGCCGCAAAATCCCAAACTTTTTCAATCAAATGTTCACGACTGAAAACCAAGTTCTGATTTTCCAAAAAAAGTTCTAAAAGTTTAAATTCAATCGGTGTAACCACCAATTTTTCCTGCCCAACACGTAATTCAAATTTCTCGTGATTTAGCTGAATTTCGTGAAAAACAAGTTCTTCTGTCTGACCACTTCGACGAAGCAAGGCCGCAATTCGCGCAAGCAAAATCTGTTCATCAAAAGGTTTTGTAATATAATCGTCAGCGCCGTTTCTAAGCCCAAAAACCATATCTTGACTTTGACTTCTTGCTGTTAGCATGATAATAGGAATCATGCTAAATTCCCTAATTTCCTGACAAACTTCCCAGCCGTCCATTTCAGGCATCATCACATCGAGCAAAACCAAATCAAATTTTTCATCTGCCACATGTTGTATTGCCCGCTTTCCCGACAACTCTTTTGTGCAATGATAACCTGCTCCTTCCAAATAAAGTGCGAGTAAATCAAGCATTCGAACTTCATCGTCAACCAGTAAAATATTTACCATTTTCATTCTTTCTACGGCTCAACAAACATCTGATGCCGCCAAGCCTACGCTCGTACAGCAGTCCATAAGTAAAGCCAAAATAACCAGCAAAGCCAACGCTGTTTCCCAGCTCATTGAGCAATCGAACTCCTATTTTTTATAACTTTCTAATCTGTTTACCAAGAAAAAACTGGATAAACCAATTTTCAAAATTTTGGCATATGGATATCAAGCAGTACCGCTTCCTGTCCATCTGGCTTTGGTACAAACGGCTGATAGAAAAAGATAGTGGATTCAATAAAATCTGTATGCGTATCTTTGGGCGCACTGAACATAATATTTTCCGCAAAATCTCGTGTAAAACTGTCAATGAAGCCGTTACAAGTCTCCATATCATCAAAAACCATGAGCTCACGCTTGTTTATTTTTACTTCAATAGGGTTCATTTTAATACTCCTTTAACCGATTTTTATAATGTTCTAAAGCATTTTTCAACTCCACAAAACTGTCAGAGCTGAATTTTTCACAAATTTCCTGCGCCAAAACGGTTGCCACAACGTTTTCCATGACAACACCTGCCGCAGGCAAAGCGGTAGGGTCAGAGCGCTCAACACTCGCTTTATAAAGTTCGTGGGTCTGCGTATCGACCGACATGAGCGGTTTATAGAGGGTCGGGATAGGCTTCATGACACCTCGCACAATAATTTGCTCGCCATTTGTCATGCCGCCTTCAAAACCACCAAGGTTGTTGCTTCTTCGTGTATACCCGTCCTCTTTTGTCCAGAGAATCTCGTCCATGACCTGCGAGCCTTTGAGCTTGCCTGCTTCAAAACCGAGTCCAAATTCAACTCCCTTGAACGCGTTAATAGAGACAACCGCAGCCGCAATCTTTGCGTCAAGCTTGCGGTCATATTGGACGTAGCTACCCAGCCCTGCAGGGACATTTTCAAGACGTACTTCGACGATGCCGCCAATCGTATCGCCTGCCTTTTTAATCTCGTCGATATAAGCACGAATTTCGTCAGCATGAGTCTCGTCTTCCATTATCATGGACAGGTCATTTTGTCCCGCTGTTGCCTTGATTTGTGCAACTGTCAGCTCTGATGGAAGTTCGACCGTCTTTCCACCAAAATTGACGACATGATTTGCGATTTCGATACCCAGCTCATGCAACAATTTTTTCGCCACAGCGCCTACGGCTACACGCATCGTCGTCTCTCTGGCTGACGAACGCTCAAGGACATTGCGCAAGTCATCAAATTCGTACTTTTGTCCACCAACCAAATCAGCGTGACCGGGGCGCGGTTTCGTCAACCGGCGCTGCTGCTTAACTTTATCCTCCACATCTGCTGCCGCCATGATTTGTTCCCAGTTTTTGAAATCTCGATTAGTGACATTAAGGGTCACGGGGCTACCGAGGGTCAGCCCATGCCTTACACCGCTCGTAATTTCGACTTGGTCGCTTTCGATTTTCATGCGTCCGCCACGCCCATAACCGCCTTGGCGGCGTTTGAGCTCAATGTTAATGTCCTCCGTCGTGAGTGGCATTCCTGCTGGTAGTCCCTCAATGATTGCGGTCAAACGTGGTCCGTGGCTTTCGCCTGCTGTGAAATATCTCATGTATTGTTCCATCCTAATCTATTTAACTTTTCAAAATTGAAATGATATCCGTTAATTCCCTAATTTTCGCTGAATTTTCTGCTTCAATAAAGTTAATCGACTGTACACCGCTCTGATACGCCACTTCCACATCAAGTGGACGGTCACCAATATAGTAAGTTTGTGTTCGATCAAGTCCATATTTTTCAACAAGATAGTCAATCGCCGCCGAATCAGGTTTTCTTGGAAAACCATTTTCACTTGTGATGACGGCTGTAAAATAATCAGAAATACCAAGTTGCCTGAGTAATTCGTGGGTATTCTTTCCCTTATGCGTATAGATAAAATTGAGAATACCACGCTGTTTTGCCCATTCGAGCGTCGTTTTGGCACCTGTCATCAGTCGAATTTCATTATTTTTTGCAACTGAATTTTCTGTAAATTTTGCTTTGAGTTCATCAAAAGCAAGGGGCTGATTTTGTAACAATTCGTTGACCGAACGTGCTTTGATGAACTGATAAATTTTTTCACGGTCAAACGGCAAATCATAAGTCGCAAATGTTTCGTCTAGCGCCGCTAAAAAAATATCGTAACTGTCAATCAAAGTACCGTCCAAATCCCAGATAAATGCCGTCATATCAATCCTCCATCAGTTCCTGGTAAATCGGTGCAAGCTGCTTGACCGTCAGCAACATTTCTGCCAAAATTGTTTCATCTTGTTGACCAGAAAACTGCTCAGACGTCCAAATTCTCCCCAGCTCAAAATCGGCTTTTTTAACTGTTTTCAAGCGATAAACCGCATCTGTAAACTCCGTCAAATCAAAAAACGTGCTGTTCATATGATTTTTCGAAACCACAAAATCAGACGGCAACTCCATTGTCAACGCCGATAGCCTATCCGCCCAAATCTCCCGATTTTTCGGTGCATCAATAATGCCAAGATAGACAAAAACATAGTCGCGACAAAGCCCAAGTTGAATGTGTGGCAGCATTTTATAGCCTCGCTTATTTTCAGAAAATGCTGTCAGCGTCGCATCTGGCGCATTCGTCGTTCGTCTGCGATGTTGTGCGATATGTTGGTAAAAATTTTTCTCTGGAAATTGGCTTGACAGTTCTGTCAAAAATTTCTCACCAATTTCTCGAAAAATCGGTTGAATTTCTGCACGAATTTCCATCATTCGTGGCTCTAATCCTACGATTTCAAAAATTTCAAATGATTGTTGCGTGAACATTTTTCTCCCTCATCATTCTCATAAAAATTTAATCAACACAATGCCAAATAGCATCAAAACAACACCAACGATTTGCCACATCTGAACTCGAAATTTCAGTGAGCGCCACCAGCCAAATTGCTGGACTAGCATCGAACCGACAATCTGCCCAATCAGGCCCATCATAATGGTCAAACCTGCACCAATTTGTGGGACTGCAAGTACCGTTGCCAATACAAAGAGTCCTCCTAAAACACCACCAAAACCATTCCATACTTTAGCCGTTCTCAAATCAGAAATGCGTGGTAATCGTCGGTCAACAAAAAGAGAAACAATAAAAATCGCAAGAAAGCCAATAAAAAATGAAGCAAATGCCGCTTGTGCTGAATTGTGTAATAAAACGCCGAGACGTCCGTTAATCGCCTGCTGCATTGCTGATAAACCACCGACAATCACTCCCCAAATGCGCCAGCCAAGTAGATTTTCAGACGATTTTTGAGTCTGATTTTGCTTAAGATTTGGCAAAACAACCGCAACAATAACACCCACTAACGTAATCAGCACCCCAATCACGCGCACTAACGTCAGCGGAATTTGAAGAGCACCAAACCAGCCAAAACTGTCAATCATCATTCCCATTAAAATTTGCCCTAAAATCGGCAAAATTACAGTCTGTACCGCCCCAAGACGAGGAAAAAGCAAAACATTAGAAGTCAGAAAAATTCCGCCGAGTAAACCACCAAGCCAAATCCATGCAGGATTTCCACTAATAAAAGAAAAACTCGGAAAAAGTTGATGTGACAAAATAAGCGTAATTAGTCCAAGAAAAATTGAACCGACAAAATTTGAAATCGCTGATGCTAAAAAAGGCGAACCAACAATCCTACGCAAGTCCGAATTTATCGGGTTTTGATTGGCAAGTAAGAAACCACCAACTAGCGCAAAAGCTAGAAATATTAACATTTTTGTTCTCCTTCTAAGGCTCAACAAGCCTCTGACAACAAACGAACTTGTCTTTCAGATACTCTGATATAATTCCCCCTTCTGTGAGAGATTTTTCCTCACAAATGCTAGTTACGCTGTTCATGAAGTCTATCGCAGAGATGGTGCTGCCTGTTCTGCATATGAGAGATGAGGTAAAAGTTTAAACACCCATTGTGAACCCAGCTCTTTGTAAGTACCTACGTGCTACGAAAGACCAGAGCTTCGCTCTCTTTATCAGCATATTTAACAGCAATACTCGCCATGCTACGTGAGATAAGCAACACCAAGCTTCGAATTTAGTCTCCGCTTAGTACCTACTAGGTTTTCTGAAAAGTGAATCTCTGCTTCATTTTATCACATTTTAGCAAAGATTTTCTCAATCGTGTTAATATTTCTGCTCGTGAAAAGGGTTTGATATTTTTTCTTGCCAAGTATCTTACCAAACTCTGTTTTCAATGTCATTCCAACGGGAACTTGCCAGTAAACCGTGCTGCCTATCGTTTTGACAGCTTCATCATCACTGACTGGCTGACTTTCAGCAAATTTGACAAATTCAGGTTCGCCGATTAATACATAAATATGCTTATCGTCACTTTTATTAAAAGGATTTTGTTCCAAAAATGATTTGACCATTTCATAAGTCAGCTCAAACGTTTTGACGGGAAGAAAAGACAAATCAGGTAGTGTTGAACTTTCAAAAATCACATTTCCCGTTGCCAAAATCGTCTGAACCTTAGTAAATCCGTGTGCCTCAAAATCTTTTTTCAGCTCTGACATTGTAATTTTCACTCCACCGACATTGATTCCACGAAGAAAAGCTGCATATTTCATTCTTACTCCTTTAGGCCACCTCTAAAAACTCAGAAATTCCGAATTTGGCTAAATTTTCCAAATTCTTCGTTGACGAAAACTTCGTTTTCTTTATCTGCAACCTTGAAGCAGTGCTTCAAGCCTCCTAGACTTGCGCCAGCACGTCTTTTCCTGAGCAAGTGCAGCTTGCGAAAGCCTTCGTCGTCAGTCCTCGATTTTGAAAAATTTAGCTCAAATTCGAAATCAG